>JAAYQR010000012.1 GCA_012519205.1 Candidatus Epulonipiscium sp.
AGACTTTCGCATGGGTCCTCTTGCGTCGCCTTCTTTTCCTGAAGGGATTGCAATATTTTCTGGTAGTGCTTTGCTTCGTGGGTATCATGCTTTAACATTTCGAGATATAAAGGAATGAATATTTTACATTCAGAAACTAAGGTAATTAATTTCTCCTGAAATATGATTACCTTTTTAAGCTGGTTTAATGTTCTGGCATTAATATCGAACACTACACCTTCTAACCATTTCATATATCCGCGGTTTTGATTGCCAATCAATCTAACTTCCGATTTGGTAATCTCTGTATTAAGGCTTGCTCCTGTCAATTTCTTGTTGATTTCCTCTGCCTTTAGGGTGTAAGGTGTTACAAATTCACCGGATTTAATAGCACTTTCTGATACATTCCCGTTAGCATGGGTTACCGTTTCAGCTAGAAGATCTTCAAATACTTGCTTTAACCCATTGGCTTCTCTTATATACTCAGGATTTGTAGGTTGTAAATTAACCTGAATAAAAAACAGATGTTCCTTCATAATTCTTTGAAAGAAAAGATTTGTTTCTATAGAAATCCTTATAAACTCCTCAATTGGCAACAAAAAGACCCCTCCATTCTTATATTATATAATTATATTATTAATGGAAAAGGCGGAATATGCCTTTTGACAAAATTGGATATCTATGCTATCATTGAAGTTCTTGTGGGGTGCCACCGGGTAACCTGCATGAATGCTTAACTTTATCCCTTTAGGTCTTGGTAGGGATAAGCGTTAGGTATTTTTTTATGCACTATTTAAAAGGAGCTGATAAAATGAATACAAAAAAGTCTTTTTTACAATATGTATCAGCAAATGTTATGGGGATGATTGGTCTTTCATGTTATATTTTAGCAGATACATTTTTTGTTTCTAAAGGATTAGGGGCAGATGGATTAGCTGCTCTTAATCTATCCATCGCTATCTATAGTTTTATTAGTGCTGCCGGACTTATGATTGGCATAGGTGGCGCTACAAGGTACTCTATCCATAGAGCCCGAAATGAGCAAGATAAAGCAAATGTATTTTTCACACATTCAATAAAAATTGGTATATTATTTGGTATTGTATTCTCCCTAATTGGCTTACTTGGCTCCTCAACCCTTAGTGCTTTATTGGGTGCCAATAAGGGTATCCTTGATAAAACAAATATTTACTTGAAAACTATTTTAATCTTTTCGCCCTGCTTTATTCTTAATAATATTTTCATTGCCTTTATTAGAAATGATAATAGTCCCAAACTATCTATGATTGCTATGTTAATAGGAAGTATATCAAATGTTATTTTAGACTATATTTTTATTTTCCCCCTTAATCTGGGTATGTTTGGGGCAGCCTTTGCCACAGGACTTGCCCCTATAATAAGTATGTCTATCTTAGCACTTCACTATATAAAAAAGAAAAACAATTTTCATTTTGCCAAGTCAAAATTAAAAACTGCAGATATTGTTAATATCTGCAGCCTAGGGGTATCCTCCTTTGTTTCTGAGGTTGCATCTGGAATTATTCTTATTGTATTTAATTTGCTTATCCTAGGTATCGCCGGAAATATAGGAGTAGCTGCCTATGGCATCGTGGCTAATTTGGCATTAGTAGCCACTGCTATTTTTACCGGAATCGCCCAAGGAACCCAACCCCTTTTAAGTAAAAATTTTGGTAGGGGGAATTATGATAACATCAAAGATTTACTCCTATATGCAATATATCTATCCCTTGGAATTTCACTATCTTTGTATGTTTTAATTGTGATTTTTAATACTTCATTGGTAAATATATTTAATAGAGACAATATAGATATATTATCTAAAACTGCTGCTTATGGACTAATTATTTATTTTGCCGGCTTCTTCTTTGCTGGGGTTAATATTATCATTTCTTCTGTACTAAGCTCCATAAACAAAGCAAAATCTGCCCTTGTTATATCAGTACTCCGCAGTGGCTTTCTCATTATTCCTTTGGCTATCATTCTATCTATTTCCTTTCAAATGACCGGTGTATGGCTTAGCTTCGTTCTATCGGAAATGATAACTTTGGTTGCAGCAATCTATCTAGTTAAAAAGAATTGTTTTAAATACCTATACCCTTCATTTGCCTATGATAAATAAATAGGGTTAAGCAAACTTTTCTATATAACCTAGGATGAAAATTGCTAGGACTAGTATAGGTAAAACAAATGTTAAATAAGGCCTTAGCCATTTAGGAAACTTTAATCCCGTGCCTTCATTGGCTTCCCCAAGGAAACTATCCCAACCCCAACCATAACGGCTAACACAAAACAAAACATACACTAATGAACCTAAAGGCAAGATATTATTACTTACAATGAAGTCTTCTAGATCCAATATGGTACTGCCTTCCCCTAGGGGTGCGAAGCTACTCCAAATATTAAACCCAAGGGCAACTGGTATAGATAAAATGATAACTGCAATCAAGTTGATTAGCACTGATTTTTTTCTTGACCAATTTGAAAGGTCCATTCCAAAAGAAATAATATTTTCGAATACTGCAATCACCGTAGATAAAGCTGCAAATACCATGAATATGAAAAATCCTATTCCCCAAATCCTTCCAAGGGGCATATGGTTGAATATATTGGGTAGGGTTATAAAAACAAGTCCAGGCCCGCTCCCGGGATTAACACCAAAAGAAAAGCATGCAGGGAAAATAATAAGTCCTGCCATAATTGCTACAAAAGTATCAAGAATTGTAATGCTTAGACCTTCTCCAAGTAATCTTCTATCTTGAGAAATATAGCTTCCAAATATAGCCATGCAGCCCATACCAATACTTAGAGTAAAAAAAGATTGACCCATGGCAGCATAAATTGTTGACCAAAGTCCATTTTCCCTAATGCTATCAATATGAGGTAAAAGGTAAAATTTGAGCCCTTCCCCCGCATTAGGAAGTGTAACAGAGCGAATTACTAAGGCAGACATTATAAATAAAAGTGCCAACATCATTGTTTTGGTCACTTTTTCTACTCCTTTTTGCAGTCCTAAGGAACAAACTCCAAATCCCAAAAGACAAGCAATAATCATCCAAAGGATGCTTGCCCCAGCATTTGCAGTAAGATTGTCAAAAATAGTTTCTACTTCTGCTGATGTGATACCTACAAAATCTCCCCTGATCATAAAGAAAAGATAAGCCAACATCCATCCCGTAATGGTGGTATAAAACATCATAAGCAAGTAATTCCCCGCCATCCCAAACCATTTGAAAAAATGCCACTTGCTACCCTTTGGCTCTAAAATATCAAAGGACGTAGCAATACTTTTTTTGCTAGCACGGCCAACAGAAAATTCCATAACCATGATGGGTAAGCCAAATATTATAAGGAACAAAAAATAAATTAATACAAAAATTCCTCCACCATATAACCCCGTAATATATGGGAATCTCCATACATTACCTAATCCTATAGCACAGCCTGCAGAAATCAAAATGAATCCCAACCGCGATGAAAATTTTTCCCTTTCTTTTACCACAAAATCCCTCCTAAATATAATATATTTCTTTATTATACTGTATTTCTTTATCCATTTAAACATGAACCTGTTTAAATTTATATCCTGTCGATTTCTACACATACTATATCATGGGTATTAAATCATAATTAGTAAATTGAGGTGATTTTTATGTCAGAACAGTATTTTTTAGAGAAATGTATTATAACTGTTGAAGATACAAAGGGAAGTTACGAAGCGATGGCTATCTTGGATATTGATGTTGAGGTAAAAAAGATGTACAGGAATATGCTCACGGATATTACAAATCATCTTTATACTCTAGATAATAGACTTAAGCACTTAAAACAAGCTAATAATCCTAATACCCAACAATAAACAGGCTTAATTAAGCCTGTTTATATGATTTAGGATTATTCTGGATAAATAATTTGATAACTGTCTTTATTATTCATGAAGAACCCTTTACAAAATTAACGATTTATGACTGATTTAATAGCTTCTCTTATTTCATGATAGCCCGTGCACCTGCAGAGGTTAGATTCTAGCCACTCCTCTATTATTTTTCCAGTAGCATTAGGAAAATTCTTAATCAATCCATGGCAATTCATAATCATCCCAGGGGTACAATAGCCACATTGAATGGCAAACTTCTCCACAAAAGCATTTTGTATAGGCTCATTTTTCAATCCCTCTATGGTGACTATCTTATGACCTATTGCTTCAACGGCAAGCATAAGGCATGACTTTACAGGCCAATCGTCTACCAATACAGTACAGCCATCACAATCTCCATTTTCGCATCCATTTTTAGCCCCTGTAAGCCCTAGTTGATTCCTAATCACATGAAGAAGTGTATCTGCCGGCCTTACCATTACACTTTTTATAGTCCCATTTATGTTAATATCGATTATACTCTTACCTTTTATCTCTAACATAAGACTCCTCCCAGTTTTTCTAAAGCTTCGTCTAATGTATTTCGTGTTACAAATTTACGGTATTCAGCTGTGCCTAATATATCCTCCATTATGGGTGAGGGCAGAAAATCCATAATATTATTAAATTCTATCTTAATTTCATTGTTTATATTGTTTTGGTTGTCTTCTATTTCATATAATCTAAAGGGATAGGAACATAAACCACTAAAGGCAATTCTTATTTTATTATCCTTTTTGATAGAAGCTACTGTAACCAATGGATAATCGACCTTTCCCTGCTTTGTCTTTTTGATGTTAATATAGGGTAGGAAAATATACTCCTTATTAATGGTAATTTGTATTAGAAATTCTCCCTCCTCAAGTTGTAGCTCTTTATCAAAAATCTGTGTAAGGGGTACGGATTTTACTCCTTCTCCATCGGAAATAACCGCCTCTCCGTCTGATAACAATAAAGGAAGAAGGGGCTCTTTATAGATAATCTTGCCACAGATGTTCCCCCCTATAGTTATTTTATCCCTTGCTGTATGGTCAGCTGTATTTCTGCAAGATTGGCTAAGCAGTGGAAAAAATGCCGAATCTGATATTTGGGTCAGAGTGGTGGCGGCGCCTATTATAAGTTTATCTTCTTTAAAGCCATATATACTGCATTCAGGTATTCCCTTAATATCAATTATGGCATCAAAGTGGATCTGATTTACCCTAGCCTTACTTATAATCTCTGTGCCTCCTGAATAATAAATTGCAACTTTTCCTTGGCTTTTCAAATCTTTATATGCCTTTTGGGCTTCTTCTATAGAATTGGGTTTATAATAATCAAAATCAAATCCTATCATATAGTTTCTCCTGTCTTTGTCCTCCATATGGTCTCTGGAGTTAGTGGTAATCTATTTAAATCAGCCTGTGCTGCTATCGATAGACTATTTAGTAATGCCCCAGGTATGCCAACAAGACCATGTTCTCCAAGTCCACGGGCTCCGTAAGGTCCATCCCCTTCAGGTGTTTCAATAAATTCTACCAAGTATTCCGGTTCTTCACCAAATCGTATAGATTTATAGGTACGCAGATTCGGATTTAAGATAACTCCCATATCGTTATATATGAATGCCTCGCTACTTGCTATACTCAGTCCCATAGCCATACCCCCCATGGTTACACCTTTGGCTGCCATTGGATTTATAATTTTCCCCGCATCGATAGCTGAATTTGCCTTAACAACTTCATAGGTATACTCCTTCGTATCAAACTCTACTTCTATTCCTTGAGCGCCTATGGTCCAAAGCGGTCCCGGGGTGCCCTTGCCTGTTTCCTTATCCATACCGCTAAGGTGCCTCATAATAAAACTTCCCCGTCCTATAATTTGTCCCCCTATGGAATTGCCATTGGGGTACCTATATCCGTGGATAACCTCGGTGATATCGATATATTTTTTGGGATTGTTTTTTAAAAATGCCTTACCATCTGCAATTTCAATATCTTTGGCCTCACATCTTAGAACAATGGAGGAGATAGCCTTTATCTGCTCTATCACATCCTCGGCTGCTGCAATTACCGCATTACCCACCATATAGGTTGTACTGCTAGCAACTGTTTTCCAGTGCTCTAGATTATCCTGGGTATTCACATCTATAGAAACATTTATCCTACTAATGTCTAATCTTAATTTTTCAGCTAAGATTTGTGCTAAAGTTGTTTTAGAACCTTGCCCTAATTCAACTGCGCCAATGCTTAGATTGGCACACCCATCAGGACTAAATGTAATAACAGCCCCCGATGCAGCATCCGGCGGAGTGCTCGATGTCTTCCAAAAGCAGGCTATTCCTTTAGCCCTTACTTTGTTATTTCCAATATCGATCCTTTGTCCTTCTTCCCAATTCATTACATCCTTAAGCCTTCCTATGCATTCTGGTAAGTTCCCAATATTCGATCTAGTTAACTCTACCTGAGTTGGAGTAGTATCCCCTGGAATTATAGCGTTCTTAAGTCTTAATTCTATCGGGTCAATCCCTAGAGCGTGAGCTAATTTATCCATGGTTCTTTCTATAGCAATTGTATACTCTAGATGCCCAAATCCCCTAAAAGATGTTACGTAGGGGTGATTAGTATAAACACACATGGAATCACACCATACATTTTCAATATTGTATGGACCCGTGCAATCAGAGGCGATAGATTTAGTAATAACAGCCCCCATATCTGAATAAGCCCCGTATCCACGAGATAGGTAATTTCTGCTGCCCTTATTTTCCCATCCCTGGAAGCCCCTAATTTAACTTTAGCCTCAAGACCTATACGGCAAGGGGAGCTTATCATATCCTCTTCCCTTGAATTTACAATAATAACTTCTTTACCATCCACCGCCTTAGATGCAAGATATGCTATCATCTCTAACTGAACTGCAGCCTTTCCTCCAAAAGCTCCCCCTACCATAGGTGTATGTACAGTAATTTTGCCCGTGTCAATATTAAAGTGTCTGCTCAACTTTTTCCTTATAATGTACGGTCCTTGTGATGTAGAATGGATAATAATATGCCCATCAGGTCTTATTTCTGCCCTAACCGAACGGGTTTCCATAGCTATATGATCTGATTGAGGGAGAAAAAAGTCCTCTTCTACTATCACTTCACTCTTTCTCCATCCTTTTGTCATATCACCCTTTCGAATCTTTACATGGTTGGCATTATTTGTCCCTGGAACTGGAGTACATGCCTTCATTATCCTGTAATTTCCTAAATTCTCGTGAACTAATGCTGCCCCCTGCTTTAGAGCATCTCCAGGCGAGTTAATAACAGGAAGCGGATCATATTCTACTTTTATCATTTCTACGGCCCTAGAAGCTTCCAGTTCACTTTCTGCAATCACTACAGCAATAGGTTCTCCAAAATATCTTACCTTTTCAACTGCAAGGGGAGGGCGGTCTTCAACAAAGGTTCCTGTGAGAACCCCGCCGGTGTCACTCCCTGTTATAATTCCTTGTCCCCCCCGATGCTTTAGATGCCCGCGATATATCTATAGCCTTAATTTTAGCATGGGCAAACTTGCTTGTAACCATTTTACAGTACAGAATTCCCGGGATAATGACATCACTATTAAACTTTACCCTACCACAGGCCTTATCCATACTATCTATCCTAATGACACTTTTTCCTACTGTTACTGTGGTTTCCAATATGCAACCTCCTATATACCCATATCTGCTTATTTTACAGATATATTTTCCATTTATTGAAATTTTATTCATTGGTGGTTTGTTCCAATTTCTACCTTACAAATAGTATGAATACCACATTTGACATGCATTACCACATATGGTATAGTACTAGAAGGCACTCCATCATAAATAGATATGCCTTCTAATATTTTCAACTCAATACATACTATCATTTGCCAAGGAGGTTTTAAGATGTCTGTTAATCAAATTACTGCATTAAAAAGAACTGAGAATGGTAAAAAAACAAGAAACCAAGGATTCATACCAGCTGTTGTTTACGGTAGGGGCATAACCACTGAAACAATAAAATTAGATAAAAATCTTTTAGTTAATATCCTGAAAAAATGTGGTGAAAAAGCAAAGTTAAATCTAGTTATAGATGAAGAATCCAGGGTTGCAATCATAAAAGATATAGACAAAAAACCAATAACCAACGAAATCCTACATATGGATTTACAATTGGTTGATAATGAGGAAATAGTTCGTTGGGATATCCCTATTGTTTATGAAGGCAAAGAGCAACTTGAGGCAAAAAGATTCCTCTTGGTGGTTAATGAGCCGCAAATTGAGGTGGTTGGTAAGGTAAAAGATATACCCGATTCAATCACTGTGGACATAAGACAGAAAAATAGAAATGATATCATAACTATTGAAGACCTAAATCTTCACCCAGAAGTTAGCCCTATCAAACCTAATGAAACCATCGTTAGTGTTATAAAATAATAAAATAAAGACTCCCTTTGGGGAGTCTTTATTTTATATATATCTGGTACCATATTATAGCTTTATTTTTGATAAGCTTGTATCTGTTGTAAACCCGGATACGTTATACAAAATAAGTATTGTATCTATATGGTTTTCTTTTATATATTTTTCTAAACTTAGGTTATAGTATCTTGGGTCAATTACATGGATGGTTTTATAATGACTTGTCAAAAAAGGAATCATTCCATTGGCAAAGGAATCCTTTATAATAAGCAAGTTCTTATCACTATCAATATCTGTAGTAATGGTTAGTAACCCATGATTCCCATCCAAAAACATAGCATATTTATCTTTTTCTTCTAGATGATTTAATTCATATATAGAATGAGTTTTTTTGTTTTCGTCTTTATAGTCAACTATGGTTTTAACAGGATTTTCAGGTGTAAAAATTTCTATAGTATCTCCTGTTTTTCTACTCTGTCTAGCTTTTGAATAATAACTCCCAAAGAAATTGCTGCTTACAGCTTCCTTATTAAAATCTTCTAAAGGAATAGGGGTGAGTCCTTCTGTCTCCATAAAGCTTCTATAGCCATAATAAGCGCCTTCTGTGGTCCAGTGGTGGTCTGTCTTATAAAAAATATAGTCCTTCTTATTTTCCAATAGAGAATCATAAACATCAACAAATTTTAAACTATCTTTAGTTCTACCTTCGATATACTCCAGTATTTTTTCTTGGGGATAGGGGGCTGCATAGTTTGGTAGCTTATCCTTGTATATGGCTACAGAATTGGGGACAAGAAGCAAAAGTATATCCTTAAAGCTTTTCTTAGAAAATTGCAAAATACTTTCTATATTTTTATCTAATATCTCCTCAGAAGGCCTTTCAAACTTTTCTAATAAAAAGCCATCTTTCCCAAAGTATATGCCATTATTCTCGTTTTTGCCTATGGATATTTCAATCTTTGACTTCAAATCTATCCAAAAATCTCTGGCAACAAACTGATCTGCCACATAGTCTTCCACTTCATCTCTTAATTTCCCCGATATAAGGGCCTTCCTCGTTATCTTAGGCCTTTGCTGAAGCATACGATTCTCAAAGGTGGAAAACCTACGGTTTGGCAGAATTAAGTTGAAGATAAGACCCATATATATAATACCACAAAATATCCCAATGGTGAGTTTGTCCTTATTAACAGTCATTAGATATTACTCCTTTTATAAAGATGCTTTATGGTACAAAGGGTCTAAAGATACAAACAAAATCCTTTGCTATGCTCAGGATAACAAAAATGCAAATATATTAATGGGAGATATCAAAATCTAAAATATAAGAAAGGATTATAGGTACTATCAACTAGATAGGCTATGGAAAAAATCATGATTATCAGTAAACTACACCTAAGAAAATACCTTTTAACCCTTTAAATATTGGCGTAGAGCAAAATACTGATAAAAGTAAAATTACCCCATAGCTTGTTAAATAGTATAAAAACCTTTTATCATAAAGGGGTAGTCCCACATATCCCAGCATTACTTTAAAATACCTAAGCCCATCTACTATATTTTCAAAAGCAAAAAGTACCCATCCAAATATTATTAAAATTATGGCATAAATATGTCCGATTATAGGATGTACTCTGTTTAACATCTTTAGAACAAAGACTTTTTCAAGGCTTAAAATAATTCCAAAGTATATTCCCCACAATATATAATTCCAACTGGCTCCATGCCAAAATCCAGTTAAAAACCAAACGATAGCAATGTTTCTAAAAAGTTTTACTTTTCCTACCCTATTGCCTCCCAAGGGAATATATACATAATCCCTAAACCATGACCCTAAGGATATATGCCATCTTCTCCAAAATTCCGTGATGCTTTTTGAGATATATGGATAGTTAAAGTTTTCAAGAAAATCAAATCCCAGCATTTTGCCAAGTCCTATGGCCATGTCTGAGTAGCCACTAAAATCAAAATAAATTTGAAAGCTAAAGGCAATAATCCCTAACCAAGCAGTAAGAATTGTCATATTATTTATAGATAGTCCACTTATCTCATCCCATAGCATACCTATATTGTTAGCTAACAATACTTTTTTGCCCAAACCGATAACGAATCTTTCTATGCCCGAAGTAAACTGTAAGGTATTTTCCTTTCTGTTATCCAGTTGATTGGCGATGGTATTGTATTGGACAATGGGTCCTGCTATTAGTTGTGGGAATAAAGTAACATAGGCTCCAAATGAAATAATGTTTCTTTGAACCGGGGATTTGTTAAGATACACATCTATTGTATAGGACATCGTCTGAAAAGTATAAAATGAAATCCCAATTGGCAATGGCAGGTCTACATAAGCAAAATTAGTACTAAATAACTCATTGATATTTTGAATAAAGAAATCTGAATACTTGAAGAAGGCTAGTAGTCCCAGGTTAATCGCAATAGAGGATAAAAGTAGTAACTTTGTTTTTAGTTTATTACCTCTATACTTATCAATAAGAATACCATGGCTGTAATCTACGAGAGTAGAAAAAATCATAATAGTAATATAAATTGGTTCTCCCCATCCATAAAAAATAAGGCTTGTAATAAACAACACTGCATTTTTAAACCTTCTAGGAACTGCATAATAAATCAAAAGTACAATCGGCAAAAAATAAAATAAGAAAAAAATGCTACTAAAAACCATGGTTATCATCCTTTTATCTATGAATATAAAAGAAGTACCTCATAGATGAAGTCACTAAATAGCTTAATAATGACAAGATTGATAATTATTATTAGGCTTTTTCAGGTTTATTTAAAATAACTGTTAAATACCTCCTGTGCTTTGTCGGCATCCTCATCGATAACAAATAAAATATACTTCCCCTTAACTTCTAATAAATAATTTTTTGCAATTTCATATTGATCCGGCAAGTAGTGTTCAAAGCTTTGCTTTACCATTTCTGCTCTTTGTTCAACATTTTTCTTAACCTCTTCAACCTTTGCTTCATCTTTAACTTTAATTACCGCTAATTCATTGGTTTTGATATTCATCATAGGGATTTTAACCGCATATTCTTCCAATAAACTTAAATCAATGCCATAAATTTCATTTAAGGTCGTATCATCTAGGTCCATAAGTATAGGCCATTCCTTCTCCCCCTGAATTTTATCGACGATTTCGGATACCGGTGCACTGGCTTCCTTACCAGTTTTTGTGCCACACCCTACTGCTGTTAAAACCACTAAAACCATTAATCCTAAAATTGATATTATTTTTTTCACTTTTACAGCCTCCTAATTTTATGTCTATGGATTTATACATATATTTGACGTAATCTCGTAAAAATATGTTCCATGATTATTTTATTTCGAAATCCTTATATAATAAGCTTGGTTGGATACCGGTATTGTTTTGGTATTTGCCACTTTTGTATTTTTCGTAGGTCCCTTCTATGGCATGATAATAGATTTGACAAATTTCGATATTAGGATAAATTTTAATGGGTTGGATACAGTGAATTTCTAGAGTCCAGTATCCGGAAAACCCAATATCTCCAAAGCCCGCTGTGACATGGATAAAGAGTCCTAATCTTCCTATGGAAGACCTCCCCTCAAGCATCGGGATAAAGTTTTCTGTCCTAGTGTATTCTTTGGTTCTACCAAGATAGAGTTTGTTGGGCTCTAAAATCATTCCGTCTTCTGGGATTATGATACTTCTTGCCTTATTTTCCTTTTTCATATCTAACACATTATCTTCATAGACTAGTAGTTCGTTATGAAGCCTTAGATTATAACTGTTGGGATTAAGTTGATTTGAATTAAAAGGCTTTATAAATATATCTTTTCCAATCCTATTTTGTATTTCTTTTCCCGATAAAATCATTTTGGTCTCCTTAGATTATAACTTTTCGATTTCTTTTAGTAGTTCATCTACTAGATTTTCTTCTTTTACTCTTTTGATGATTTCACCTTTTTTAAATATGAGCCCCATACCATTGCCGCCAGCTATGCCGATGTCTGCTCTTTTGGCTTCCCCAGGACCATTTACCGCACATCCCATCACTGCTACTTTTATAGGTTTATTCACCTTTGCCAATTTTTCTTCTACTTCTTTTGCTATTTCGATTAAGTTGATTTGGGTCCTGCCGCAGGTAGGGCATGAAATAAATTCTATACCATCTTCTAAAAGGCCTAAGGACTTTAGGATATCTCTTCCTACTTTGATTTCTTCTACAGGGTCATCGGTAAGGGATACTCTTATGGTATCTCCTATGCCTTCGGCTAAAAGAGCACCTATGCCGACACTAGATTTTATGGTTCCCATCCTTCTAGTTCCTGATTCGGTAACACCTAGATGGAGGGGGTAATCAACTTTTTTGGATAGAAGCCTGTAGGATTCTATCATTTCCATAACATCTGAAGATTTAACAGATATAGCAATATCAAAAAAGTTAAACTCTTCTAGTATATCAACATGTCTTAGGGCGCTATCTACTAAGGCTTCAGGGCATACTTTTCCATAGCTCTCCAAAATATCTTTTTGAAGGGAACCAGAATTTACCCCTATTCTAATGGGTATTCCCTTATCCTTAGCTGCCTCGACAACTGCTTTAACCTTATCTTTATTTCCGATATTTCCTGGATTTATCCTAAGGGCGGCTACTCCGTTTTTGATAGATTTAAGGGCTAGTCTATAATCAAAATGTATATCTGCTACTAGGGGTATTTTTATTTGCTTAATAATTCCACCTAAAGCCTCACTGGCTTCCATATCGGGGACTGCACATCTTATAATATCACATCCTGCTTCTTCCAAAGCCCATATTTGAGAAACCGTAGTCCTAATATCCCTTGTATCCGTATTGGTCATTGACTGGACTTTGATTGAAGCGTCTCCGCCAACATAGGTATTTCCTACTTTGATTTTTTTTGTACCTATTCTTTCCATGCTTTTACACTTCCTACTTTTCATTTTTTATCTTATTAATTATATCATTTATAACCCAATCTGGGGTGGATGCCCCTGCAGTAATTCCTATCTTTCGTATATCGTTTTGATTTATTATATCTTTAGATAGTTCTTTGCTATTTTCTATAAAAATAGTGTTCTTGCAATTAATACTGCATATTTCAAATAATTTTTTGCTATTAGAGCTGTTTTTACCCCCGATAACAATCATAAGGTCAACCCTTTTTGAAACCTCATCAGCGCTATTTTGTCTTTCTTTAGTTGCATTACATATAGTGTTAAAGGCTATTACTTCTTTACATTTTTTCGAGACGATATTAACTACTGTTTCATAATTAATTAATCTTTCTGTGGTTTGGGAAGCGATACATACCTTATCAGGAAGATTATTCAAATCACTACCATCCTTGGTTATTATGGCAGTATTATCACACCATCCATTAATCCCTATTACCTCAGGGTGGTTCTTATCCCCTACTATTATTATCTGATAACCTAAATCATGGTATCTTTTTGCCTTTTTATGAATACTTGAGACAAAGGGACAAGTAGCATCTATCATATTCGCGCCAGTTTTTTTTATTTTATCTATGGTATCCTTAGTCACTCCATGGGATCTTATTACTATGTTATCTTTATTACTTAAACTTTCTATTTCATTATTTGTAATAGGATTAATATCATTATCTTTTAGGCGATTGATTACATCACTATTATGAATAAGAGGACCTAGGGTATAAGTATCGGTTCCCCCTATTTTTTCATGGTTGACTGTCATCTCCACAGCCCTTTTTACCCCAAAACAAAACCCTGCATGTTCTGCTATTATTATTTCTTTATCCATAATTTAGTTAGCTCCTTTTATAGCTTCCTTTAGGGTATGCCATGAAAGAACGGCACATTTTACCCTGGCTGGCATATTTGAAATATTTTTAAAGGCTATGGCATCTTCTAGGATTCTTAAATCATCTTCGTTTATAATTTCTTTTTTTATCATAGATATAAAGATATCAGCCATATTAATGACTTCCAAGATAGATTTATCCTTAATAATGTCTATCATCATGGAGGTTGAAGCTTGGGAAATAGCACAACCGCTTCCTGTAAATGCTGCCTCTTTAATTTTATCTTTGTCAAATCTAAGTTCTAGGGTTATATCATCTCCGCAACTGGGATTATGACCCCTCTCGGTACAATCAGCATGGTCTAGCCTTTTTTTGTTATGACTGCTTTGGCTGTGTTCCATAATCAATTCGGTGTATATTAAATCAAGCTCCATACCTTAACCACTTCCTTACCAGTTTAATACTTTCTATAAAAATGTCAATTTCTGAGCTGGTATTGTATAAATAAAAACTTATTCTTGAAGTTGCAGACACCTTTAAATATTTCATCAATGGCTGAACACAATGATGTCCCGCCCTAAGAGCTACTCCATAAGAATCTACTATACTAGCTACATCATGGGGGTGACAGCCCTCAATATTAAAGGAAATTACAGCTCCCCTACTATCCAAATCCATAGGACCATATACCTTTACATAGGGTATTTTAGTCATACTTGATAAGGCGTAGGCTGTAAGCTTCCTTTCATGTCTATTTATATTACTAAAACCAATTTTATTCAAATAGTTAATGGCCGCTGCCAATCCTATAGCCCCCTCCACATTAGGAGTACCTGCCTCAAGCTTGTGGGGTAGTTCATTAAAGGTTGTTTCTTGCTCCTCTACATATTCAATCATATCTCCGCCCATAAGAAAGGGAGGCATAATTTCTAAAAGTTCTTTTTTTCCATAGAGCACACCTATTCCCATGGGACCAAGCATTTTATGTCCAGAAAACACCAAAAAGTCAGCATCTATATCTATAACATCTGTCTTAATATGAGGGATACTTTGGGCCCCATCAATGACAACTACAGCCCCCTTTAAGTGGGCATATTCGGTAATCTCTTTAACAGGATACACAGTTCCTAAGACATTTGACATATGGGCTATGCTCACCAGCCTTGTTTTGCCAGTAATCTTAGTATACACTTCCTCCATGTTTAAGGAGTAATCTTTATCTAAGTATAAATATTTTAAAATAGCTTTTTTTCTTTAGCTACCTTTTGCCATGGAACAATATTACTATGATGTTCCGATATACAAATTACAATTTCATCCCCTTCCCCTATATATTTCATACCATAGGAATGTGCGATAAGGTTAAGGGCTTCCGTAGCATTTTTTGTAAATATTATTTCCTTAGGGGATGAGGCATTAACAAATTCCCTAACTATGTTTCTAGACTCTTCGTATAACTTTGTGGACATAACTCCAAGATAATGGGCCCCCCTATTAGGATTACCATTAAAATTATTATAATAATCTCTCATTTTGTCCAGTACCATCTTAGGCTTATGGGTTGTGGCGCCATTATCCAAATATATTAAGGGTTTTCCGTTAACTTCTTGATTAAGAGTCGCAAAATCTCTGCGTATTTTCCTTATATCAAATTTTTCCATGGAGCAACCTCCCATGTATTTCTTTATCTATAATTTTTCTTAAGTGTTCTAGAGGAATTTTATCAATAATAGGATTAAAGGAGGCTTGTACTGCAATCTTCATAGCTTCGCCTTTGCTAAAACCACGGCTCATCATATAAAAAAGTTTTTCATTATCTACCTTTCCTATGCTAGCTGCATGCTGACCCCGAACATCATCTTCGGAACAAAGAAGTAGGGGTATAGATGTTGTTTTCACATTTTTATCAAATACTAGGACATATTCTTCTTCACAGCCTACTGCTTTACTAGCTCCAGTCTCAAAATCAATAGTACCTTTAAATACCTTTTTTGCCCTATCTTTAAGGGCTCCTCTTGTTTGGATATTACTTATACTTCTTTTTCCCCTGTGGTTCATGAGATAGTTTAAGTCTATTTCTCTCTTCCCGTCACCTAGATAAATAGAATCTATATATGCCTCGCCATTATCTTTGAGATTGTTAGTATAATTGGTTACAGCCTTTTTACTTCCTATTTCTACTTGTATATAATTTACCCTTGCCCCATAATCGATATAGGCAATATTCGAATCAAAATGATAAGACTTATCATTCATTCTTTGTATCTTAATAAGAGTTATATCGGAGCCTTCTTTTGCAAAAATTTTTGTTATACCGTTATGAAGGGTCTTCGTATAATCTAATGTAGAATAATCAATAATGATTGTCAATTTAGAGTCTTTCCCTGCTATTATAATGTTTTTATCTACAACTAGATTGTTTTCATTATCCAATTCATACTCTAATCTAATGATATCTTTTGCTTTTATACCTTCGGGAACATATGCAAATATTCCCGTATTATAGGAGTTTTCCCCATGCTCTGCTAGTTCTTTAGATACTCCATATTCTAATTCATTCCCAATTAAGCTTCCTGTATAATTTTTTATATCTATGGCATTGTTAATTTTTTTAATGATTATATCCTTATTAATGGTTTCCCTGAGATACTCCTTCACATAGGGACTCTTTTCCATATTAATGTTTTCGTTTAGATTAAACTCATTTACATTAAGCCACCTATAGGTAGCAACAGGGAGTTTATTCATTGCTTTAGTAATTTCCAATATTCTCCCCCCTATCCTATACTTCCTTCAAGTTCTAGTTTAATTAAATTGTTCATTTCCACTGCATATTCTAAGGGTAATTCTTTAGCTATTGGTTCCACAAAACCTCTAACTATCATACCTCTGGCCTCAACTTCATCTACTCCCCTACTCATTAAATAAAAAATGGCCTCATCGCTAATACGTCCTATTTTAGCCTCATGACCTATATCTACCTCATCATTATTTATATCCAATACCGGTATAGTATCCGATTTAGACTTATTATCTAACATGAGGGATTCACAAGATATGGTAGCTTTTGAATGAAAAGCATTGGGGGCAATTTTCAAAGTTCCTCTATAGATTGCACTGCCTCCATCCTTAGAGATGGATTTAGAATTAATTGTCGATGTAGTATAAGGGGCAGCATGAATTATCTTAGCTCCCGTATCTAAGTTTTGTCCCTCTCCTGCAAAGGTTACCCCTGTAAATTCTGCCCTTGCTCTTTCACCTTTTAAAATGCTCATGGGGTACAGCATCGAAACCCTAGAACCAAAAGAACCAGATACCCATTCAATTATTCCATCTTTTTCTACAATGGCCCTTTTTGTATTTAGGTTATACATATTTTTTGACCAATTCTCAATAGTACTATATCTTAATCTTGCATTTTCTTTAACAAAAAGTTCTACGCATCCAGCATGTAAGTTATTTACAGAATACTTTGGAGCTGAACAGCCTTCTATAAAGTGAAGAAATGCTCCCTCTTCAACTATTATTAAAGTATGTTCAAATTGCCCTGCCCCCGGGCATTCAACCTAAAATAGGATTGTAAGGGTATCTCCACACTTATCCCCTTAGGTATATACACAAAAGACCCCCCGACCAAACAGCACCGTGTAGAGCTGCAAATTTATGATCATTTGGTGGTACACATTTCATAAAATATTTTTTTACCACATCTTCGTATTCCCTGACTGCACTTTCCATATCCGTATATATTACACCTTGTTTTACCAATTCCTCTTTAATGCTATGATAAACCACCTCTGAATCATATTGGGCACCTACCCCGGCTAAAGATGCATGTTCTGCCTTTGGTATCCCAAGGGAAGTAAAAGTATTCTTTATATCCTCCGGTACATCCTCCCAAGAATATTTCATATCCGTATTGGGCCTTACATAGGTTACTATATTCTCTATATCCAGCCCGGATATATCTGGTCCCCAGTTAGGGATATCCATATTGTTATATATTTCTAAAGATTTTAGACGAAAATTAGTCATCCAATCCGGTTCATTTTTTTCTCTTGAAATTTGTGTTACTATTTCTTTTGTTAGGCCCTTGTCGGTTTTAAAACTATAGGTAAATTTATTTTTTTTATCATATAGCCCTCTATTTATATCCTCCACTTTATCACTTCCAATCTACATATGACATCTAAATTTATCAAAACCGTCTTTTTCTATTTCTTCAATCAGGTTTAAATTACCGGTTTTTATGATTTTCCCATCGATTAATATATGAACAAAATCGGGTTCTAGATACTCTAGTATGCTACTGTGATGGGTTATAATTATAACAGCATTTTCAGGGTTCATATATTGCTTTACCCCTGTTGCGACTACTCTAACAGCATCTACATCAAGACCTGAATCTGTTTCATCTAATATTGCTAATTTCGGCTCTAATATCAACATTTGGAGAATTTCATTTTTCTTTTTTTCCCCTCCTGAAAAACCTTCATTTAAATATCTAAGGGAATATTCCTGCTGTATCCCTAGAAGTTCCATTTTTTCTTTTAGCATTTCTCTAAAGGCAAAAATTTTAATGGGTTCACCAGTCTTTGCCATTTTTGCTGAACGGAGGAAACTTTCTACTGTAATCCCTGGTATCTCTTCAGGATACTGAAAAGACAAAAACATTCCAAGTCTTGCCCTTTCATCAACTTTTAAGTCATTAACTGGCTGATTTAAAAAATTGATTAGTCCCTTGGTGATTGCATATTTAGGATGCCCCATAAGAATATTTGCCAAGGTAGATTTTCCTGCCCCATTAGGTCCCATGATTACATGGACCTCTCCCTTTTCTATTTCTAAATTAAGTCCCTTTAGAATATCATTTTCTCCAATTTTTGCATGCAAATTATTTATTGTTAATAGTTTATTTGACATATTCATAACTCCTTATAATTTATCCTAATGTTTTTACTTTAAATAATATACATTTTTTTACTGTGATTACAGTCACGGTTTTATTACATAATTAAGGTTATTATAGAAACATATAAAATAACAAAAAGTACATAATAACTAAGAGTTTTTTAAACTATGAGGAGGATTTTACTATGTCAGAATTTACTGCACAGGTAGATGCAAGAATTTATCCATCAAAGGATAAACATGCTGTTATTTTTGATACCTTTCATAATCTAAAATCAGGTCAAAAGATGGAATTAATCAACGATCACGACCCTAAACCCCTTCATTATCAAATGCTTGCAGAATACGAAAATCAGTTTGATTGGGAATATTTAGAGAAAGGACCTGAAGTTTGGAGGGTTTCTATAAGCAAAAAATAAGTCCATGGTTAACCATGGACTTATTTTATACCTCATTTCTCCAACCTTTAGGAACAAATAAAGCTATGATTGTAAACAATTCTAGTCTTCCTAGGAGCATGAGTATTGAAAATAGGGCTTTACTATATGGACTAAACTCACTAAATGTTCTAGTAGGTCCCACAAATCCAAAACCAGGACCGACGTTTCCGAGGGTTACAGCTACGGCACTAGCAGAACTTTCCAAATCAATTCCCTCAAGGCAAATGATAATAGTTGATACAATAAAAATAAACACATAAAGGGCAAAAAAACTAGTGATACCGGATATCGTTTCCCCTTGGATTATTTTATCTCCATTTTTAATAGGTATTATAGCCCTAGGGTGGAATATCTTTTGAATGTCTCTTTTTATAAGCTTTAACAGTACTAAAATTCTAATGCTTTTTATACCCCCTGCGGTGGAGCCTGCACACCCTCCAATAAACATTAACATGAATAATATTCCCTTAGAAAAAGACGGCCATAAATCAAAGTCCGCTGTAGCATAGCCCGTAGTGGTAATGATTGAACTAACCTGAAACAATGCATCTCTTAGAGCAAATCCCATGCTTTTATATATATTTGTCCTTAAACTAATTGCTATTAGTATTACGGATATAGTAATAATTCCTAAATATAACCTTAATTCCTGGTCTTTTAATACTTCTTTCCACTTACCTTTGATTAAAGAATAATACAACGGAAAACTAACCCCCGATAATATCATAAATACAGAAATAACAATATGAATATAGGTACTATCATAGGCCCCAATACTTTTATTCCTAGTTGAAAACCCCCCAGTTCCTACAGTTCCAAAGGTATGGACTGCCGATTCAAATAAGTTCATACCCCCTAGCATGAGCAATATTATTTGTATAGCTGTAAAGGATAGGTAAGTTATATATAGGAGTTTTGCCGTATCCTTTATCCTAGGAACAAACCTATCAGCAGTAGGCCCCGGGCTTTCCGCTTTAAAAATTTGAAAACCCCCTACTCCTACCATGGGCAGAAGGGCAACGGTAAATACCAGTATTCCCATCCCACCTATCCAGTGGGTAAATGAACGCCAAAATAAAATCCCCTTA
The DNA here is from genome assembly GCA_012519205.1 of Candidatus Epulonipiscium sp. Classification (NCBI taxonomy): domain Bacteria; kingdom Bacillati; phylum Bacillota; class Clostridia; order Lachnospirales; family Lachnospiraceae; genus Candidatus Epulonipiscium; species Candidatus Epulonipiscium sp. The sequence goes on from JAAYQR010000012.1 coordinate 20,568, forward strand.
GGCATTCCCTCTACATTGTTAACCAATGTAGCCCCTGTAGTGGTAAAACCCGAAACCGTTTCAAAAAACGCATCCACGAAGGTAGGAATACTCTTTGAAAATACAAAAGGCAGCGCCCCAAAGATAGAAATCAAAATCCATCCAAAGGTAGCTATAGCTAGTCCTTCCTTTATTTTAATCGTGTCCTTATTTACCTTTAGACTATACATAATGTAACCAATAAGTCCCGTCAGTAGCATACAAAAAAGAAAAGGATATTTATCTTCCTGATTGTAATATATCGATATTAAGAAAGAAGGAATCATGAATATAGCCTCAAGCATAAGCATGACGCCTAATATCTTTCTTATTATTTTATAGTTCATCTAAATAATCCACCTTTCCTCGGCTTTATAAACATCTCTAAGGCCGGAACATCAGAGGATAAGCAGAAAATAATTAATCTATCATCTGGTTCTATGATAGTATTCCCATTTGGAATAGTAACCTCACCCTTTTGAACTACTGCGCCGATGATGATTCCCTTAGGCAATCCCAATTGTGAAAGAGGTTTCCCAATTATCCTTGAATCCTTTATTGCTATAATTTCGGTAACCTCTGCTTGTTCCCCTAATAATAAGGATACTGAAACTACCTTACCACCCCTAATAAATTTAAAAACATTACTAACTGCAATATTAACCGGATTCAGGGCAACGTCAATCCCTAAGTTATCAATTATCTTCACGTAATTAGGCCGGCTTATTTTTGCTATGGTCTTACTTACTCCTGCATGTTTTGCCATCAGGGACATTAAAAGATTTTGCTCATCATATCCTGTTGCCCCAATAAAAGCATCCATCGAATATAGGCCTTCATCTTCTAGGAGATTGATATCCGTTCCGTCCCCATTAATGATTAAGGCTTCCTCTAATCTTTCAGACAAATATCTACATCTGTCTTCATCCTGCTCTATTATACTTACCTTAATGCCTGAAGATTTAAGTTTATTGGCTAAATAATATGCTATATTGCCCCCCCAAGAATCATCAGTTTTTTGATTTTAAATCTCTCAATATTAAAATTAAATTTTTCGCTTAAGCCATTAATATTTTTACTACTACCTATAATATGAATTATATCATCTTCGCTTAACCTGGTATCCCCATGGGGAATTATCATTTCATCTCCTCTTGATATAGCTGCAATAAGCAAGTTTTCTAGTTCATTAATATCTGCAATTTTCTTACCAATAAGATCTGGCATATTCCTTAAACTAAAATCTACAATCGAAACCCTTCCTTTGGCAAAATCTTCCGAATAAAAATTATAGCTCTTAAGCAAATACCTCGCTATTTCATTAGAAGTTGCCAGTTCTGGATTTATGATATGATCAATCCCAAGTTCTGTTTTTATAAAGTCTATTTGCTTTGTATACTCGGGATTTCTAATTCTTGCTATGGTTTTTTTACAACCTAGTTTTTTCGCTAAACTGCAAATGATGGCATTTGTTTCATCACTAAATGTCGTAGTAATCAATAAATCGTAGGATTTAATATTTAATTCTTTTAGGACTTCTATTTCTATTCCATTAGCTGAAACAGTTAGTACATCTAGATAATCATTTATCCTTTCTAATACCCTAGCATTTCTATCTATTAAGGTAACATCTATATCTGCATTTATCATAGCCTCTGCCAGCTTATAACCAAGTTTGCCAGCGCCAACTATAGCTACTTTCATGATATCATCTCCTTTAATTTATCTATTATATCACAGTATTTTTTGTATTCAATATCCGCAAAAATAATATTATAAAATCAAAGTGGAATTAATATAAATAATGTGATATCATTTTTATGTTAGTTACCTATTGGACTTAAATTGAAACCTTTAGGGTATATAGGGATAAACTTTATATATTTATAAAATAAGAAAAGGGGTATATGATGGATAGCATTATTTTCATTATTAAATCTATACTATTAGGTGTAGTAGAAGGAATAACTGAATTTCTACCGGTATCTTCCACAGGACATTTGGTTATTTTCCAAAATCTAATTCATTTTAAAGGAACCAGCGGAAACTACGTTGAGATGTATACATACGTAATACAATTAGGGGCGATACTTGCTGTAGTTATTCTTTACTGGAAAAAGATAAAAGATACCTTAATTCATTTTTTCCCTCAAAAAGTTGGTTATGAGAAATCAGGATTCAAGTTCTGGTTTATGATATTTATTGCCTGCATTCCTGGAGGAGTTTTTGGAATATTATTTGATGACTTAGCAGAACACTATTTATTTTCCCCTGTTCCTGTCGCGATTACCTTATTTTTAGGGGCATTGTGGATGATTTATGCTGAGAAGAATTTTAGAACTACTAAGGGTCGTCAGGATTTAAACGTATCTGTAAAACAAGCTATAGTAATAGGATTATTTCAGTGTCTAGCAATCATTCCAGGAATGTCAAGATCTGCCTCAACAATCATCGGTGGCTGGGTAGCTGGTCTTTCTACAGTCGCTGCTGCTGAATTTTCTTTCTTTTTGGCAATCCCAGTTATGGTTGGAATGAGCCTCTTAAAGATTATAAAGATAGGAGGCCTAGGGGTTCTTAGTTCCCTAGAAATAATTTCTCTTGGAGTTGGATTCATGGTTTCCTTTGTTGTGGCTTTGGTAGTCATTGATAAGTTTATCTCCTATCTAAAGAAAAAACCTATGAAAGTCTTTGCATATTATAGGATGGCTTTTGGAATTGTAGTGTTACTAGCTGGGATTTTAGGACTGTTTTAATTTTTATCCTAATTATCTCTTAAGATATATATATTCAAAAAAATTATAGCAGGCTTCCTGCTTTTTTTTGTATAAATTCTACTTAAAAGTGATAACCTATCCTATAAATTGTTTTTTAGGAAGTGATTAAATGACCAAATTTCCTCGTAAAATTCAAAAAAAGCCAGTAAAACATCCCCCCACAAATAAAGAGATTGGCAGCATTACAAATTGCCTAACCGGTGATTTGAAGATAGACTTAGATAATTTCAAAGGCATCTTTCATTACCCAAAGAATAAAGACTTTATTGTCCGCCCGATATATATCAATTCTCTTAAACTAAATGGTGTTTTGTTCTATATGAAAGGTACTATTTGCACAAATACCCTGACTAGGGATATTATACTTCCCCTAATGGATGTGTCCCCCTATATTTCAGGAGAAGATGCCATCACGGAGATTACAAATAATATCATTACTAATAAAAATGTTAAAACGCTGACCGTGCCGACCCAAATTACCACAAATATCGTTAAGGGGAGTACAATACTTCTTATAGAGGGATATAAAGGGGCAATTTCCTTTTCTACCGCCGATTTTGAACATCGCCCCATCGAAAAACCAGTAATTGAAAATACTATAAAAGGACCAAAGGAGTCCTTCATAGAATGTGCCGATGTAAATTGTTCCCTCATACGAAAGTACCTCAAATGTGAAGAGCTAATCACTGAGGAGGTTGAAGTCGGTGTAAGGGGTAAAGATGCCGCCTATATGATGTATGTAGAAGGAGTTTCAGACCCTGATTTAATCTATAATATCAGAAACAGAATCAATAATATAAATACTGATAACGTCTTAAGTATCTCAATTCTTGAACAATTTATAGAAGATAGAAGCTATTCTCTCCTTCCTACCATGCTATATACAGAACGCCCCGATAGAGCTGCTGCCTTTTTACTAGAAGGTCATGTAATTTTGATTATGGATGGCTCTCCAGCTTGTTTAATTGCTCCTGCCACCTTTTGGACTTTTTTTCATTCTGCAGAAGACCAATACCAAAGGATGCCCTATGGAAACTTCATTAGGACTATAAGATTTATAGCGCTTTTTATTACATTGCTTGTTCCCGGTTTATATGTTGCCATAACCAGCTTCCATGTTGAAATGATCCCCAGTGATTTGGCTGTATCCATAGCTGCTGCTAGAGAGGTGCTTCCCTTCCCTGTTATTACAGAAGTCCTTCTAATGGAAATATCCTTTGAATTAATTAGGGAAGCCGGGGTAAGGGTGCCTACTACTATTGGTCCTACCATAGGGATTGTCGGTGCTTTAATACTCGGCCAAGCTGCCGTAGAAGCAAACATAGTAAGCCCTATATTGGTTATTATAGTTGCCCTTACAGGATTATCTTCTTTTACAATACCCGATGTTTCTTTAAATTACGCGGTTAGGATATCCCGATTTATATTTGTAGCTGCAGGAGCTTTTATGGGTTTTTTGGGGATTTCTATTTGCCTTAGCATATATCTTACCTATGTGATTAATACTACCACCTTTGGGGTACCCTTTTTATCCCCTGTTGCTCCCCATTATCCGTCATCTACCGATACCCTTTTTAGGGACCCCATCTGGAAACAATGGCTTAGACCCTTTAATATATCCTCATTAGACCCTAGAAGAAAAGGTTCTGCAAGAAAGTAGGGATGAAATGCTTAAAAAATACGATGATAAAATCGGAGCTAGGGAATTTTTTGCCCTTATGATATTTTGTATCGGTACAAAATATACCGATTCAACCCCCATCCTACTTATAAGTGAGGGACTTAATGCATCATGGATAATCCCCATTATTTCGGGATTAATCATTCTCCTTCCTGTTTTATGCCTTCTTTCCCTGCTGAGGCTTTATAAGAATAAGAATCTGTTAGATATTATCTATCATCTTATGGGTAAGTTTTTTGGGTTTATCATCATTTTCTTGTTGTTTTCCATTAGTTTTGAGTATCTAGCTGTATCCACAAGAGATTATGCAGATATCATTGGTACAATGTTCTATTTAAGGACTCCCATGACATTTATATTATTTATATTAATCGCTGGCAGTACCTACATTGCTAGCAAGGGCTTTTCTACTATAGCGAGCCTATGCTGGCTTGCATTCCCAGTACTACAAATAGTAGTAGTTGCCCTAGTCATTATGATTTGGAGCAAACTTGATTTAAATTATTTGTTTCCCTTGGGGGGACCTGGTGTTAAAACTATCTTAAAGCAGGGTGTTTATTTTACCACAATAATTGGTGAAGTGATTCTTCTTGCTATCTTCTTTCCTAAAGTAAGATCCCATAAACAATATAAACTTGGCTCTTTCCTAGGACTTTTATTTCCTATTTTAAACTTTTCACTATTTCTAATAATTTATACGTCTGCTTTTGGGTATCCCACGTTGGCTTCCCTTAATTATCCTTTCCATCAATTAACACGGTTAGTACAGATAGGCCGCTTTGCAAGAAATGTTGAAGCATTATTTCTAGGTTTTTGGGTCATAGCCTCCTCTGTACGACTTGCTATTTATCTTTATGTAGCTGCCGTACTCCTAGGTTATCTCCTAAGATTAAAAAATACCAAAGGCCTAGTCTTTTATATCTCAATCATGGTTTTTCTTATTAGCCTTATTCCATCAAATTATACTTCATATATCCTAACTATTAGGAAAATAGAAGTTCATACCTTTTGGATTTACTTCATATTTGTCCCTATTCTCCTATGGAGCATTGCTAAACTGAAGGGAGAGTATAGGTCATGAAAGTTTCAAAAGTCATTTTTTTATTGGTAATAGTTTTACACCTTACAGGTTGTTGGGATCAAATACAAATAGAAGAATATGGCTATGTTGCAGCTATTGGCATCGATGAAGGAATAGATGGCAAGCTTAGTGTAACATTCCAAATCACAAATCCCCAGATTGGTACTGCCACGAGGCTAGAAGTTAATGAGCCAGCCAGTGATACCATTACTTTTTTATCAGAGGATCTTGTATCCGCAAGGGATTTATCTAGTATCTCTATTGCCAGACGATTAACCTTTTCCCATACCAAGGCAATGGTAGTCAGCGAAGATTTTGCAAAAACAGATAAGTTTTTCCCGCTGCTTGAATCAACCCAAAGGGATAGAGGCATCAGACGGGAATTTAACCTGATAATTTGCAGAGAAAAAGCATCGGATTTTATCCGAAATAATAATCCCCCCTTTGATACGAGAAATGCTAAATATTATGAATTCATGACATCTAGGTGGAGAGATATAGGCTTTGTTCCTTTATCAAATCTTCATAGGTTTTCCCAGCGGGCTATAGATAATTCAAATTTATTTCTAGCAACTTATGCTACAACACAAAAGATAGATGTAAAAACAGCCTTTGATAGTGAAGGAGATTTTCTTGCAGGGCAGGTTGATAAAATTGATAAAAATCCCATGGAAATGATGGGCTCAGCTATTTTTAAGGGAGGAAAAATGGTAGGAACTCTAACAGGGGACGAGACTAGACTATCCCTTATGTTAAGACCTAAGGTGATAACAAATAATGTTCTTGCAACCTTCCCTGATCCCTTAAAAGAAGGAAGTAAAATATCTGCAAAGCTAATTAGAAAAAAGAACAAAATAGATATTAAAATAACTGATAATTATCCTATTATAGATGTGACTGTACCGGTAGTCATAAGTATAAGTTCTATCCCCAGCCAAATTGATTATGTGGAAAACAGGAAAAATCAAGAGATTCTCCGTAATTCTATAGAAAAACGCCTACAAAGTAAATCCATGGAGTTAGTTAAAAAAACCCAGAAAGAATTTGAAGGGGATCCCTTTTTATGGGGTCAGCTAGCAAGGAAAAAGTTTTGGCTTTATAAAGATTTCAAGGACTATAACTGGATGGAAAAATATAAAAACGCTAAAGTAACTGTACAATATCATGTTACAATCGAAGACTTCGGAAAACATAGAACGTCTCCTAAAATAGAAAAACCTTAGAATCTATTTAAAATTCTTATGTATAATGCTATAATTAACTTACATCAATAGAAACTTATATTAAGGGGGACTGAATATGAACGTAGATATTATGAAGGAACATATTAGAAAAGTAAATAAAACGATGGCATTTTTACTTATATCCCTATCGGTCATACTCTGTTTTTTTGCTTTTATCGGTGAAATGCCAATATTAATAGTTATTGCCCTAGTATACACTGGCATAGCTATTTTTGTAGGGTTATCATACCGAAAACGGAAATTTGAAATCTTATCTTCTTATGTGATTATAACTCTTATAAGTATTATAACTATTTTTGTTCTTCCGGATAAGGAGTTTATGTTTGCCATCATTATGCCAGTAGCTATCGCTGCTATGTATTTAAATAAGCGTTTATTTACCTTATGCAGTTTGTTTTTGAACATTGGGATAATCCTTAAAGAATTCATTCAACATAATTTGGATATCACTTTTCTTTCATCTCTTATTTTAATTGATTTGATTATTATAGTACTTTTTTTCTTATCAAAATGGGGATTGGATATTATAAATCTTGCTATCGCTGAAAATGAAAAAAATGTCCACCTATTTAAGAACTCTGAATCTGAAGTTGAGATTATTAAAACAAATCTATATGCCTTAAATAGAGATCTCGGTAACTGCAATTTTAACCTTGAGGCAGTAAAAGTAAATAGTGATGGGGTATCAAACAGCGTTCAGGAAATTGCAAGGGGTGTTATTGAGCAAACAGAAAGTGTTACAAATATTAGTGAGATGATGAATGATGCTGATAAGAAGGTCGATGAAGTCAGTGTTCTTTCCAAACAGCTATCGGATATTTCTTCTAATACTAGGGCTATCGTTTTGGAAGGCTCTGAAAAAATCAATATTATGGACAAGCAAATGAATATAATAAATCAGACTGTAACTAAGTCTTTTTCAACTGTTCAGGAGTTAAATGCTAGTATGGATGAGGTTAATAACTTTCTTTCTAGCATAACTCAAATATCAGATCAAACCAATCTTCTATCCCTTAATGCTGCCATAGAGGCTGCCAGGGCTGGTGAATCTGGCAAGGGCTTTGCTGTTGTTGCCGATGAGATTAGAAAACTAGCTGAGCAAAGTAGCACTACCGCTGATCAAATTGGTCAAATAATAACCCATATAATGTCTAAGACTAGGGATGTTCTCATCGAAGTCCAAGATGGAAATGCAGCAACCAAAGAGGGAGAACTTATTGTCAAAGAAGTTGGCGAAAACTTTGATAAAATAAATTTATCTTTTAAAGATATAGATACTTTTATTTCTGATGAATTAACTAAAATTGAAAATATGTCTTCCCTATTTTCACAAATCCGTTTGGAAACAGAAAGTATTGCAAGCATTTCTGAAGAACATTCTGCTGCCACTGAAGAACTAACAGCGACAACTCAAGAACACAATGCAAATATAGAAACCATTTATAATCTCATGTTAGAAATACAAGCCTCCAGTGATAATCTTCAGTCTATCATCAAACAATAAACCTTTAAATAAAACCACATCCTGATAGGATGTGGTTTTATCCTGTTACTATTTAAATTCATTGTCTATTTTAGATTCCTAATTATCGCCCTAAGGCTAGAAGGATAACCGACATTGGAGGGGCATCCAAGGTAAGAAGCTGATTTTCAATTTTTGCTCCATTAAAGTCTTTAGGAGTTACCTTATTCGGTTCCTCAAAAGTATTATGGGAATCCATCTCCTTTGCTGTAATCACTGTTCCTTTTATTTCACCTATATTGATTCCCCTTAGTTCACACTGAATATTGATAATTTCCTTAGGATTAAGATTACATATGGATATGTGAATTTTATCCTCTTCATTTATAGAAGCAGATACACTAAGCCCTGGAACTTTTTCTTCTCCATATTTATACTCATTATTATTAATTTCCATAGAAAGGAGTTCCGCATCCTGATGAACCTTATACATATTAAATACATGATAAGTCGGGGTTAGTATCATTTTTCCCCCTTCTGTAAGTATCATAGCCTGTAGGACATTTACTGTCTGTGCAATATTAGCCATGTGTACCCTATCACAGTGATTATTAAAAATGTTTAAGTTAATGCCAGTAACTAAGGCATCCCGTATAGTATTTTGCTGATACAAAAATCCCGGATTTGTCCCCGACTCAACGTCGTACCAGGTTCCCCATTCATCCACTATTAAGCCTATTCTTTTTTCAGGATCATATCGATCCATTATCGAACTATGACGGGTAATAATTTCATCCATATATAGGGTTTTTTTCATTGCCTTGAACCACCTATCTTCTTTGAAGTCCGTGGCAGCTCCTTTTTCAGACCAGGAATCTCCTGCTATGGTATAATAATGAAGACTGATGCCATCCATAAAACCCGCGGCTTCTTTCATTAATACTTCCATCCAGTTATAATCATCCGCATTAGGACCCCCGGCAATTCGATAAATCTTATTGTTTCCATAATTTCTTACATAAGTATTATATCTGCGATATAAATCTGCATAACATTCCGGGCGCATATTCCCTCCACAGCCCCAGCTTTCATTCCCTACTCCAAAGTATTTAAGTTCCCAAGGTTTTTTTCTTCCATTTTCTTCCCTTAATGATGCCATGGGTGATTCTCCGTCAAAGGTCATGTATTCCACCCACTGCTGCATTTCGTAAATGGTTCCACTTCCTACATTTCCACAAATATAAGGTTTCGCTCCTAACATCTCGCATAATTCAAAAAATTCATGGGTTCCAAAGTGATTATTCTCTACTACTCCACCCCAATGGGTATTCACCATCCTAGGTCGATTTTCACGGGGTCCTATACCGTCCTTCCAATGGTATTCATCTGCAAAGCAGCCCCCTGGCCACCTAAGAACAGGTATCTTAACTTCTTTTAAGGCATTAACTACATCATTTCTAATACCTCTTGTATTAGGGATTTTAGAATCTTCTCCTACCCAAAATCCTTCATAAATGCATCGGCCTAAATGTTCTGCAAAATGTCCATAGATGTTTTTATTGATTTTTCCTTTTTTGATGTCTCCATTAAGGATAATTTTAACCATGTCATCTTCTCCTTTACATTATAGGTACATAACTTTTTATAATACTGCACTCCCCCATTATAATATAGTCTCCCATGGTGGCAGGGATAAAAAAGGAGTCTCCTGCTTTAAAAGAAACTGCTTCTTTTCTATATTTGATTTCCCCCTTCCCTTCCATAACCATAATTAAATCAAATCTTTCCCCATTTAAAACTTCCTTACTCTCTTTTTTTATTTTTATAATCTCTGTCGCAAAATATTTACAAGATACCAATAGATTTCTTGTATTTGCTTCTTCTTTGATTACCTTTCCTATTACTTTTTCTTTCCCTGTTATATTGGATAAGCAAGTTACATCTAGCGCCTTTTGTATATGTAGTTCCCTTGGCTTACCTGTGCTATCTACCCTATTCCAGTCATAAACCCTATATGTAGTATCAGAATTTTGCTGGATTTCCGCTATCAAGAGTCCTTCGCCTATAGCATGGAGGGTACCTGCCGGGATGAAAAATACATCCCCCTTATTGGCATCTACAAAGTTTAAGATTTCCTCAAGGGTACCATCCTTAATTCTTTTTTCAAATTCTTCCTTCGTAACCCCTGGCTTAAGTCCATATACTAATTGTGCCCCAGGAACTGAGTCTAGAACAATCCACATCTCCGTCTTTCCTAATTCCCCTTCATGTACCCTAGCATATTCATCTTTTGGATGGACCTGAACAGAAAGTTTATCAGAGGCATCTATTATCTTTACCAAAAGGGGGAATCTTTTCATAGCTGCGTGAACTATTTTATTCCCCAAGGCCTCTACCCCATAAATATCAATTACTTCTTTTAAGGATTTACCTTTTAATTTCCCATTAGCAACCATGCTTGTTCCATTTTCATGGCAAGCTACCTCCCAACTTTCCCCTGTAGAATCGGAGGGAATATCCTTGCCAAATACCTCCCTAAGTCTTTTACCTCCCCATATGGGTTCTTTATATATTGGATTAAGTTTTATGGGATATAACATCATATCTATCCTTCCATTGTAATTTTAATAAACATTATAACTAATCGTTAACTTAACTTTAGTATAATGCTTTATAATAAAAATTTCAATATGATTGGGCAATTATCTTCACAAACTATTATTAGGGCAAAAGATTTTAAATGTCTAAAAATCACATGATTTTCCTTCATAATACTCTATAGACATTTTAAATTTTACTTTATATAATGACCGTAATACTTATATTATAAAGGAGGATTTATATGAAGTTTACAGAAGGATATTGGTGTCTAAGGGAAGATACTATGCATCATTATGCAACAGAAGCCTATGATGTGGAAGCTACAGAAACTGGTATGAAGGTATATGCCCCATGTAAAGCAATAGGTCATAGGGGGGATACTTTAAATCTTCCAATGATTACTATTGAATTTTCTATTCCCATGGAAAATGTCATTTCTGTTCGTACTTACCACCATTTAGGTTATACAAAAAACGAACCCCAATTTGAAAAAAATACTAATCCTCAGCCTTTTGCAGTAACTATTAACGAAGAAGAAGCAATACTTAAATCCGGCAGGGTTGCCGTTAGGGTTAACCGCAAAATTTGGGGGTTCTATTTTGAAGGGGATGGTAAGGTTCTAACCGGAAGTGGCTTTAAAAATCTTGGGTTTATGGAAGTCGATAGAGATAATTCCTCAATGTATCCTGGGGATAATTACCTCATTGATAGAAAAAAACCATATATGATGAATGAATTAAAGCTAGGAGTTGGGGAATGCGTTTACGGGTTTGGTGAAAGATTTTCACATTTTGTAAAAAACGGACAGCAGCTAGACACTTGGAATGAAGATGGTGGTACATCTTCTCCTGTTGCATATAAGTCCATTCCTTTTTATATGACCAATAGAGGGTATGGAGTTTTTGTTAATCATAGTGATAATGTTTCTTTCGAAATCGGAAGTGAAAAAGTTGAATATGTCGGTTTTTCCGTTCCCGGAGAGGAGTTACGGTATGATATAATTTATGGTCCTACACCAAAAGAAGTATTATCCTCTTATACTAAGCTTACTGGACGTCCAGCTCTTCCCCCTGCATGGTCCTTTGGATTATGGCTTTCTACATCCTTTACCACAAACTATGATGAGGAAACGGCTACATCTTTTATTCAGGGAATGTTTGATAGAGATATTCCAACCCATGTATTTCACTTTGACTGTTTTTGGATGAAAGAATTTAACTGGTGTGATTTTACTTGGGATAAGAGAACATTCCCTGATCCAGTCGGTATGTTACAGCGTTATAAAGAAAAAGGATTAAAAATCTGCGTATGGATTAACCCATATATAGCACAACGCTCCCCACTTTTTGAGGAGGGTGCAAAGCACGGGTATTTATTAAAACGAAAAGATGGAAAAGGGGTAAGACAATTAGATTTATGGCAGGCTGGTATGGGACTCGTTGATTTTACAAATCCTGAGGCTTATAGATGGTTCCAATCTAAATTAAAGCCCCTTATCAATATGGGTGTTGATGCTTTTAAGACTGATTTTGGTGAAAGAATACCCACAGATGTAGAATGGCATGATGGTTCTGATTCTAATTCCATGCATAACTATTATACCTATCTTTATAATAAATGCGTTTATGAACTACTTTCTAGTGAAAAAGGAGAAGCCGTGTTATTTGCAAGAAGTGCTACTGTTGGGGGTCAAAAGTTTCCTGTTCACTGGGGGGGAGACTGTCTAGCTACCTATGAATCCATGGCAGAAACCCTTCGTGGGGGATTATCCCTTGCCAGCTGTGGTTTTGGTTTTTGGAGTCATGATATCTCAGGTTTTGAAAGTACTGCCACCCCCGATCTTTACAAAAGGTGGGCTGCCTTTGGACTTCTCTCAACCCATAGCCGTTTACACGGCTCTACCAGTTATCGCGTGCCATGGCTTTTTGACGATGAGGCAAGTAAGGTTGTAAGCCATTTTACGAAGCTAAAATGCCGACTTATGCCCTATATCTATCGTATGTCTGCTATAGCCCATATCGAAGGAATTCCCGTTATGCGTCCAATGCTAGTGGAATTTCCCAAGGACCCAGCTACTGACTACCTAGACAGACAATATATGCTCGGTGATAATCTCCTTGTAGCCCCTGTGTTTGATGAAAGCGGCATTGTTGATTACTATTTGCCAGAAGGGTCATGGACTCACCTATTAAGCGGTGAAATCCGCGGGGGCGGGCGTTGGTATAGGGACAGTTACGATTATTTCTCCCTACCCCTATATGTAAGGGATAATACCCTCCTTGCCATGGGTCAAAATGATACTAAGCCCGACTATGATTATTCTGAAGGGGTAGCCTTCCACCTATACAATTTATCTGAGGATGCAGAAGTAAAATGCGAAGTTCCTAATCTAAAAGGTGAAACTGATTTAACAGCTACAGCCAAACGAGAAAATAGAAAGTTAACTCTTACTCTCTCAAAAATAAATAAAGGGGTATCTTTTGTGCTTCACGGTATAAAATCTGTTCAGGCGGTTGATAATGCCGACCTTGAAGAAACGGATAATGGCCTTAAGATTATTCCTAAAGGCATGGTTATTCGTATCGAAGTATAAAAATAAAAGGCTGCTTGGCAGCCTTTTATTTTTATACATAAATCAGATTTCCATAGCTCCTCCCTCCATGGCAGAGGCAGCTGTTTTCTTATATAAACCTAAAACCCCTTTATCCTTTATAATCGGCTTTTTAAATAATTTTTTGCGTTCTTTAAGTTCCTTGCCTATCTCTTCTTTGGTCATCTTTACCCCATTAATTCCTACTATATTTATTCCCCTATTTTCAATATCTATTTCTATAAGGTCATTATCGTTAACAAAAGCTATGGGACCTCCTTCTGCAGCTTCCGGCGAGATATGCCCTATGACTGGGCCCCTACTGGCTCCTGAGAATCTTCCATCTGTAATAAGTGCTGTGGTAGAAGTTAATACTTCATCTGCCACTAAACTTTCTGTAGCATAAAACATTTCGGGCATTCCTGCACCCTTTGGCCCGGCATAACGGATTACTATTACTTCTCCCTCTTTAATATCCCTATCTATGATTGCATTTCTTGCATCTAATTCATTTTCAAAAACCCTGGCTTTTCCTGTGTGAAATCTCATATCTTTATGAAGAGCCGTATGTTTTATAACACAACCATCCGGAGCAATATTACCTTTTAAGACCGCTATTGCCCCATGCTTTGTTATTGGATCATTTAGGGGTCTTATTATCTCATCAGGTTCTAGGCCATAATTCATTAGGAAATTTTGCTGTGTTTTTATTTTATTTGATTCCTTATATTCTTCCAGACTTTCCCTAAGGGTTTTACCAGAAACTGTTAATACTTCCAAATCCAAATGTTTGAATAGCTTTATCATAAGGGCCGGAACACCTCCAGCATAATAAAAATGTTCCCCGGAATAATTTCCCGTAGGTCTTACATTGACAAGACAGGGTATATTTCTTTGTATCTTATCAAACATATCTACACTTAAATTTACCCCTGCCTCTTTTGCTATAACCGGCAGATGCAAAAGAGCATTCGTAGATCCGGAGATTGCCGAATGAATGACTAGGGCATTATGAAATGCAGAATCTGTAAGGATATCCGAGGACTTTATGTTTTTTTCTAGTAACTGAATAATTTGTTGTCCCGCAGCATCCGCTGCATTATAAAGGATATTGGTTCCATAAGGGATAACAGAACTTCCAAGAAGAGAAAGTCCTAAAGCCTCACTCATAACCTGCATAGTACAAGCAGTTCCCATAAACTGACAGGCTCCACAGCTAGCGCAGGCATTTTGCTTTAATAAATTAAACTCCTCCTTAGTTATTTCTCCCCTTTTATACTTTATATTATAGGTTCCAATTTGCTCTAAGGTAAGGTGATTTGGCCCCTCTTTCATTACTCCTCCTGGTACGAATATTGAGGGCATATCCAACCTTGCCATGGCTATAAGATGTGCAGGCACTGCCTTATCGCAAGAAGAAACGCATATAATCCCATCACATGGGGAGGCCTTTGCATGTATTTCAACCATATTTGCAATCATCTCTCTAGATAAAAGAGAATAATCCATTCCCTCGTGTCCCTGGGCTATCCCATCACATATATCCGTTGTGTAGAATTTAGAATGTTTAGCTCCCTTAGCTGCAACTCCTTTTTCTACAAATTGTATTATTTTATCAAGCCCTACACTACCTGGATGACTTTCCCCATATGTCGACTCTATTATTATGTGGGCCTTATCAGTATCTTCGACACTCCATCCCATACCCATTCTAAGGGCATCCACCTCTGGTGCTATATCTCTTACTTTTTGTGATTTATACATGGTAACCCTCCCTAAATTTATGGCTTGTAATTCATATCTATAGTATATTTCCATTACTTTTAATAATTTTCTTATAGTGATATCCGGATTCTTTTATGGTGCGTTTAAAAGTGGTAAAATCCACATGGACAAGCCCAAATCTTTTGGCGTATCCCCTAGCCCATTCATAATTATCTAGCATGGACCAGTGGAAATACCCTGCTAGTTTTTCCCTATATCCTTCATTTGCCAATACCAGTAACTCCTTTAAATATCTATTCATAAAATCAACTCTTTGCATATCATGGACTTTTCCATCTTGACAAACCCAATCATTATTTGCCAGACCATTTTCCGTTATATATACAGGTAAGTTATATCTATCAATCACCATCTTTGGCGCCCAATAAAGGCATTTTGGCTCTATTTTCCACTCTACGGAAGTTTCTTCTTTCCCTGTCAATGTTTCTTGTCTGACATATCCTAATCTTTCATCATACTTTACATAAAACCCTGTGTATAAGTTTAACCCTATAAAATCTAGGGATTGTTTTATTATAGGCATATCTTTTTTATAATCTGTAGGTAGAAGAGAAATAAATCTATCAGGGTATTTTCCAAGTATTACTGGGTCTAATAGATCCCCAAAGGATAAATTTGTAGTTGCTCCGTCATTTTTATTAAACATCGCCTTAATTGCGGCTTGAATGTCTTTTCCGTTGTTAGTTGCCGGCATAGGAGTTTCTCCGCAGGATACAATCCCTATAAATGGTTTTAGTTTTGCATGATCCCTTATAGTTTTGACTGCCAACCCATGGGCTATTAAATTATGATGCCAAGCTCTAATAACTTGCTTTCTTGGAAGGGTTAATCCCGGGGCATGGCGACCAATATCAAGACCATTACAGATATAACATTCCGGTTCATTTTGAGTAATCCAATACTGCACCCTATCTGAGAATTTGTCTACAATAACCTTAACATACTCTTCAAACCACTTTGGGCTATCTTCACTAAGCCATCCCCCCCTATAATATAATTCTAGGGGATAATCCCAATGAAAAAGAGTAACAAATGGTGTAATATTATTTTCTATAAGTGAATCTATAAGTTTATCATAATATGCAATTCCCAAGGGATTTATTTCTCCTACTCCTTTAGGAAAAATTCTGGTCCAAGATATAGAAAACCTATAGGACTTCACCCCTAGTCCCTTTAATATCATTATATCTTCTTCTAATCTATTATAGCTATCACAGGCATTATCCCCATTATCTCCAAAGCGAGTTTTCCCAGGGGTATGGCTAAATTCATCCCATATGCTAAGACCCCTGCCGTCCTGATATGCCCCTCCCTCTATTTGATAGGATGCGGTAGCTGTTCCCCAAACGAAATCTTCCTTAAAGCCCATATATATCCTCCTTCTAATAGTGAAATAGCAACAATCAAAGATACTCTTTGATTGTTGCCTGAAGTTTATAGAAAAATATTTGCGCCTTCTTTTATGAATACTGGAATAGTATCAAGGGGTGCTTCATAAGAAATAGTGCTTCCTCCCACATATACCTTTGATGTCTTTAAGTCAACCCAATTCGTTCCTGATGGTAGATAGACTTCTCTTTGTCTTTGTCCTTCATATAAAACAGGTGCTACTAATATATCGCTTCCAAATAAAAATTCTTCCTGTATATCCCAAGCCTTGTTATCTTTGGGAAAATCATAGAAAAGTGGCCTCATTGGAGGAGTACCGTTAATGCTGGCAGTTTCCATTTGCTTCAAAATATATGGTCTTAGTTTTTCCCTCATAAACATTGCTTCTTTAATGATTTCATATGCTTCCTCTCCAAATTCCCAAACTTCGTTAGGACCATTGGTATCATAATCAAACAACCCAGTATCAATTCCGTAGGAACCATGTTTTATCGGTAATCTATAGCCATGCAATCTAAATACCGGGCAAAAAAGTCCGTATTGAAACCAGCGAACAATTAATTCTCTAAATTTAGGATTCTTAGGATCTCCCCCATAGAATCCCCCTATATCCGTGGTCCACCATGGAATACCGCTAAGCCCTACATTTAATCCCGCCGCAAATTGCATTCTTAGGGATTCAAAGCTTGAGTGAATATCCCCTGACCAAAGCAGAGCCCCATATCTTTGGCTTCCTGCCCACGCACATCTAACAAGGTTAAGCGGAGCTTCTATTCCTTCTTTTTTCATACCATCATAAAAACCTTTCGAATACATCATTGGATAGATATTGCCTACTTCCATATTTGTACCTATGTGGTATCTATAAAGTTCAAAATCATATACCTTATACTCGGGTTCCGCTTCGTCTAGCCAAAATACCTTTATGCCATATTTAAAGTAATTTTCTTTTACCTTATTCCATAAATATTCCCTTGCTCCTGGGTTTGTAGCATCATAGTAAACGGTGGCTCCAAGACAGGTGTGCTGGGTACGAACTCCTTTATCTGTCCTAACAAGATATCCTTTTTGTTTCATTTCGGCATAATTTTCACTTCTAGGGTCAACCGTGGGCCATATAGAAACCATAAGTTCTATACCCATGGATCTTAATTCATCCACCATTGCCTGAGGATCTGGCCAATGCTTTTCATCAAACTTCCAATCTCCTTGCATAGGCCAGTGGAAAAAGTCTATAACAATTACCGATATGGGCAATTCTCTTTTTTTGTATTCCCTAGCAACATCAAGTAATTCTTCTTGATTTTTATATCTTAATTTGCATTGCCAAAAACCTGCTGCCCATTCAGGAAATTTTGTGGCCCTTCCTATTACACCCGTATATTGTTCAATTATCTGCGCTGGAGTATCCCCTGCAGTTATCCAGTAGTCCACAACTGCCGTTACCTCTGCAGTAAATCTAGTTAGGTTTTTTGCAAAAGTTGCCCTTCCATAAGCAGGATTGTTCCAAAAAAATCCATAACCTCTATTAGAAAGGAAGAAGGGAATACTTGCTTGGGAATTTCTTTGTGCCAGTTCTAGTTCACAGCCCATCATATCTAAATGCTCCATTTGGCGCTGACCCATACCAAATATTTTTTCGTCCTTATTCGGCTCGAAGGTCATGGTCGCCTTATACAATCCCCCTAAGATAGGCTTTAGTTCTCGACCAAAATATAATAGGGCTTTATGTTCGTTAAGGTCTTGTTTTGTCTGCCATCTTTCTTTTAAAAGGACTTCTCCTTTTTCATTTTCAAACCATATAATACCGAATTTATTTATTTTACCGGTAATATTTCCATTAGTAATACTGCAAATTTCCTCTCCTATATCGATATTTGCATTGGTTTTTGGTGGGGTTATAAAGGCCCAATCTTTTTGGGGCATTTCAGCCATTTTTGTAACCCTAACCCTTAGGCTGTTTTTTCCAAAGGGCTCTATCCAAATTATTTCATCATCGTATTGATGTACTAGCTTATTATCTTCAGACCACACTAATCCATTCATAATCAAAATCCCCTTTCATATTGATATCTTTTATCCTTTTACGGAACCACTGGTTAATCCGCTGATAATATATTTTTGTAAAAACACAAACATACAAACAACTGGAATAACAAGTAAAACCCCATATGCCATAACCATATTCCACTGGGTGCCGAACTCCGTTATAAGATTGTAAATCTTAGCGGTCATAGGCCTATATGCTTCTTTATTATTAAAGGTCATTGAATATACAAGGTCGTTCCAGCCATGTATAAATGAAAAAGAAGCAACCGTAATAAGGCCTGGTTTGGACATGGGTAAGACAATCTTCAAAAAAGCAGTGAACCGATTACATCCGTCTATCTTAGCTGCATCTTCAATTTCTGCAGGATAGGTTTTAAATATGGGCCTTAATATAATAACAATAAAAGGTATAGAAATTGTTGCGACCGAAAAAATAGGTGCAAAAAAAGTATTAATTAATTTAAACTTTGAAAACGTTAAAAACAAAGGAGTAAGAACTAAGGATGCTGGAAGCATCTGTGTAACTAAAAATGTTGTAATAATAGCTTTTTTACCAGGAATCTTGTATCTGGCAAGCCCATAGGCCGCTGGTATCCCTAATAGCATAGAAGTTGTCATTGCTGAAAACGCTATGATTGCTGAATTTAAATAAGCTCGAAAAGCATTGTTCTTACCAAATAGCTGTTCTGTATAGTTTGCCCATTCTAGTTCCCTTGGAAAAAAGGTCTGGGGTATTGCAAAGATTTCAGCATCAGTTTTTAGGGAACTAACTATAATCCAGTAAAGTGGAAATAAAAAGATAACCCCCAGTGCCAAAGCTATAATACTATATATGATTGCCCTATTACGTTCTTTGGACAGTATCTTCATAAATTACACATCCTCCTTCCCAATTAGTTTGAGGTAAACTAGAGCCACGGCAAAAAGACAAAGGAATAAGATATTAGCTACTGCGGCACCTTGTCCAAAATAATAGTATTTAAAGGAAAGCCTATAGGAAAATGTAGACAGTACTTCTGTTGAATTTACAGGACCTCCGGAAGTCATTACAAATACTAAATCAAAAACCTTAAAAGTATACACAAACCCCAGCATTAAGACAGATAAAATTGCAGGTTTTAAGAGGGGCAATGTAATATTTATAAACTTTCTAAATCCATTTGCTCCATCAACCGCAGCACTTTCATAAATCTCCTCTGGGATATTTGAAAGCCCTGTTGTTAAAAGAAGCATATTAAAAGGAATACCAATCCAAGAGTTAGCCATTATAACACCCCAAAGAGCTGTGCTTTCCTGAAGCAGCCAAGGAATCGGTTTATTAATTATTCCAATACCCATCATAATATCATTAATGATTCCGTTACTAGGACTTAACATGAATTTAAACATAAGTGCGGTTACTGTAATTGGCATCATGTAGCTTATCACCATAAACCCTCTAATTGGTTTTGCCAATCTAAACTTATTACTAAAAAATATTGCTAAAGCAAATCCTATAGTAAATTGAAATGCAAGACTTGCAAAAGTATAAATCAATGTATTTTTGAATGCAATTGTCATCACTTCATCTGATAATACCTTCTTGTAATTCCCAAATCCAATAAATTTTCTTATCCCATTACTTATATTCATGGCGTTTAAATCCTGGAAACTGATTATAAAGTTATAGATAATGGGATAGCCTATCAAAACTAGCATAAATATCAGAGCAGGTAATATATATATATATATATATCCAGCTATAATGTCTTTTTTACCTTCCGTAAGTTTAAAATTCTTCATTATAACCTCCATTCTCCCCTCTGGGTATAGTTTTTAGGTTAAAAATAGCCCCACCACCTTTGTCTACATCCATGTACTCCAGTGAGGGGCCTAAGTAATTATTAATCAGCTAATTTTTAAACTATTGTAGTGATGCGTTAATTTCATCTATTTTTACCTGTGCGTCTTTTAGAGCTTGTGCGGGAGCCTTAACTCCGGAAAGACTTTCTTGAACAGCGTTAATAACTACAGATGAAACTTCAGGCCATTTTGGATGTGGTCCCCTTGGCATTGCATATTGCATCTGGTCCGCAAACACTTTCATAATTTCATCATCACCCCATACTTCTTCAGGGGTTACATCAGATCTTGGAGAGAATCTACCAACAGTTTTACAGAAATCTATATTATTTTCCTTCGATAAGAACCATTTTAGGAATTCCCATGATTCGTCGATTACTTCACTGCTACTTGTAATTACTATATTCTCTCCCCCTAAGGTAGAAGCAAATCGTGCATCTTTCGGCAATTTCGTCACTGCCCAATTTTTATCCGGTGCATTCTTTTCTAAATTAGGTTTAATCCATGGTCCATTAACAATCATAGCTGCATTACCAGATACAAATTGTTTTTCTGCATCTCCTTGAGCCCAGTTTAATACTTCTTTACTTACATATCCTTTTTCAGTAAGATTCGATAAATAACTAAGGGCTTTTTCTGCCTCTGGTGAATCAAGATTTTCTACAGTTGCCCCAGTAGACAATAGAAACGGAAGCATTTGGAATGTTCCTTCTTCATTCTTGATGGAAGAAAATGCTAGTCCATAGGTGTTCCCACTGGTTAATTTTGCTGCAGCCTCTTCTAATTCTTCCCATGTTTCCGGTGGTTCTACCCCAGCTGCCTCTAGCATATCTACATCATAGTATAGTGCAAGGGCATTACTAGCATGTGGTAACCCATAGATTTTGTCGTTGTATTTTGCGGAGTTAAGAGGTCCTTCTAGGAATTTTCCATCTTCCCAAGCGTTTACCTTATCGGTAATATCTGCAAATAGCCCCATTGCAGAGAAGGAAGCATGGTCCGGATTGTCGACAAATGCCATATCAGGTAGTTCCCCTGAAACTAAGCCAATGGTAAACTGTTTTAGGAGCTCATCTCTTGGAACGAATTCGAAGTTAATTTTAACATCATCTTGCATTCCATTATACTCGTCAACATACTTTTGAATCGTTTCACCATTGATACTTGTAAAATAATGCCAAAAAGTAACTTCTTTTGGTTCATCTTTTTTTGATTCTTGTGCTGGGGTTTTCCCGCTATCCCCAGTAGAGGCAGGATCTTGAGTTTTGCTGCTAGAACATCCTGCAAGTACGGATACGCCAAGCATTGTTGCTAGAATAATCGCCACTATTTTTTTCATCTTTTCCCCTCCATTTTTTTTGATTTACCCTTTACATCTTTATTATATAGGGGATATTCCATAATCTGAATTATAATATCCTATGAAATTTGGACAATTTTGAACTAATTCTCCATCTTTAAGATCACTTTTTTGTGTGTTTTACTATATATTCTTTGGCAGATATGCCAGAAACCTTTTTAAAAACCCTACAAAAATACTGTACATCATTGTATCCTACCATACAGGCAATTTCATAAATTTTATAGTTAGTATCTATTAACAATTCCTTTGCTTTATCAATTCTAAAACGGGTAAGATAATTTGAAAACGTTACCCCTAACTCCTTAGAAAAAATCCTACTGATGTACTCTGGGCTCATTTTAAATTTATCTGCATAATCTTCAAGATTAATCTTTTGGGCATAATTATCGTTTATATCCCTAACAATTGCAGAGATTGCAGGGCTATATCGTTTTTCCTCTACTATTGTTTTATTGTCCTTTTCTGTAAACTTTTTATTGATTCTTTCCATAGTTTCCTTAAGTTTAGATGCAGTAATTGGCTTAAGCAAATAGTCTTCAACCCCTAAGGAAATCCCCTTCCTAGCATAATCAAACTCCGCGTAACCGCTTAATATAACAAAAACCACATCCATATTGCATTCTCGAATGTTAGATATCATCTGCAAACCATCCAACCTTGACATCTTAATATCTGTTATTACTACATCAGGGCTAAACTGCTTTATCATTACCATACCTTCATAGCCGTCTTCCGCTTCTCCAATAAGTTCATAAGGCTTCCCCATAGATGCTATAAGTTTACTAAGCCCCATCCTTGTGTGAATTTCATCCTCAACAATCAGTATTTTCATATTTTCCCTCCTATTGAACTTCTTTATATGGTAGCTTTAGCTGCATGCTTGTTCCTTTATCTTCTTTACTTTTTATATCTATATGGGCTGTCCCTAAATAATAAAGTTTAACTCGGTTAATAATGTTTTTAATTCCTATATTATTTCCATCAAATAGACCTTCGTTATTTATATATTCTTTTATTTGATTAAGGGTATCTCCCTTCATCCCCTTGCCATTATCTTTTATCTCAATACATAGCATATTTTCATCATTTACAAAGGCAGATATTTTAATAATTCCCCCGAACTTTTTCCCCTCAAAACCATGCAAAATTGCATTTTCTATCGCCGGCTGCAAAATCATTTTATGAACGGGAAATGCCATAGCTTCCTCTGTAATATTGTATATACATTCAAAGGAGTTGTTGAATCTTATTTTTTGTAGATATACATACTTCTTAAGCCATTCTATTTCCGCTTCTAATATAACGATAATATCTATATTAGAAATACTGTACCTCAGAAGGCTCCCTAGAGTGCTTAGCATTTCACTTATTGTATCTTGATTATTATCTATTGCAATCCAATTAATCATATCCAAAGTATTATAAATAAAATGGGGGTTTATTTGGGCCTCTAAGGCTTTTAATTCGGATTTTCTTTTTTGGTCAATCGCTATTTCTGTATCTTTTTTTTGCCTTTCCAATGTGCCTACAAGATGATTAATCTTTCTAGTCATTGAATTAAATTGATGGGCAATTGCAAATAGTTCATCTTTCTTCTCAACTTCAACCTTAACATCCATTTGCCCTTCCCCAAAAGATCTAATACCCCTAGAAATTTGTTTTATGGAGTTAGAGTATCTATTGGTAACCGTAATAATCAAAGTAAAAAATAACACTGTTGTTCCTATACTGATTAAAATTACTAAAATTCCATATTCCCTTACATGTTTAAAGATATCATTTTTATCAATAATATTTATAAGTCTCCAGGTGGTATTTATAATCTCTTTTTCTTTGATAAATAACTTACTACTAGCACCGCCCTCTATAAATTCGGAAAGGTTCTTCCCAATATTAGATTTATCCTGATGGGATACAATATTATTGTCTTCATCAATAATAATATTTTTATTACTTATATTAACCCTACTTGAACTTTCTTCAGTAAGAGTTGATAAAATTGATTCGTTAATTCCAATAAATAATACCCCATACTGTCTTTGTGTAATATAATCCTTTACAGGCATGGCGATAAAAAATATATATTGATCCTTATCCTTAATTTTCCTAAGGTTTCTAGTTGAGATTAAAGTAACACCCTGTTCATCCACTACTTCCTCTAATAATGCCTTTCGTACTTCCCTATCATAAAAATAGGATTCATAAGATACAAAATTGTCTTTATCATACAGTGCATAATCTAAGGAATTACTGATAAATGTAATGCTCCTTACATCCACTTTAATATTTGCATAAGAAATTAATTCCTGAGTCATAAAATATTTACTAACAGCTGTCTCCTTATCTTCTTGGATTTTTTGGCTATAATATAAAATATCCTTATCCAATGCCACATTATATAGAAAACCCTCAAAATCCTTTATGTTATCCCCAAGTATCTTTCCTGCTTGATTCATGCTATATTCAAGTAATGTATCTATTTGATTTTCTATGCTTCTTGAATAAACAATATTAGAAAATACAGTAATAATAAGAATTGGGATAACCGCCAAAAGAATATATGCAAAAATAAGCTTAGCCTTAATACTTGTATAATCAAATTTAATTATTTTCATTGAGTACCTCCGCCAATCACAATTTTATGTCAATCTTATTCTTTAATATCAATATAATTATACAGGTAGTTTAAAAATCATACAAGCTTATCCTTTCCACTTTTTTGAAGCCATGATATACTATAATAGTAAAATCCAAGATAAAGGAGTGAATTTATGTCTTTTCAAAAAATTAATTCCCAAGATACAACTAGAAGTATTGAACAAGTATCTATAATGGCATATGGTTATAATGAAAAAGAGCTTAAGATATTAAATGATTTCTGCCATAAACAATCCATTAATAATATGATTGTAGTAAATAATGAAATCCTTGATATGACCTTGGAAGATATATTAAGCGGAACCGTTTCACCGTCTCCTTCCCCCCCTTCCGGTAAAAGCAATTATCATGAATGGATTTTCCGGAAGTGATTTACAGTCATTCCTTAAAGGGTTTAAAAGCATAAACTTAGAAAGGCCTATATTTGCTACTGTTACTCCCACTTCAAAAACCTGGTCTTTTAAAACTTTAATTAATGAACTTATTAAGGAGCATAATATAATGAAAAATAGGAATAAAAAATAAAAGCACCCACTGGGTGCTTTCTGTATTATGATTAGTTCCTTATTTAAAATAAATCCTATTTTGGTTCTCCATTTTCCCATGTTCCTTTGTAAATTATATTTCCATCTTTATCATATTTAATCCCTTCACCATGGAAATTGCCCTTATCAAACTCTCCTTCATACATTTTTTCCCCTGTCTCATAATATTCTATCCCTGTCCCATGGGAAAAATCATCTTTCATATCCCCATTGTACCAAAGTCTACCACTTTCGTAGTAGCCCCTTCCCTTTCCATTTGCTCTGCCTTCTACTAATTCTCCCATATACATTGTTCTACCATTTTCATAATATATCTTACCCCTTCTATTAAAGGTTCCATTTTTCCAATGCCCTATATAAAAAACACCCCCATTGGGATAATAGGCTACACCTTCCCCATCTGGGCATCCATCTTCTACTTCTCCTTCATAAACCTTGCGACCCTTTTCATCATAAAAAACACCTTTTCCGGACATCTTTCCGTTTTTAAAGGTACCTTTATACATTATCTCTCCATTTTTATAGTATCTATCCCCTTCCCCATGGGGAATCCCATCTTTCATACTTCCTTCATAGGCCAAGGTTCCATCTCCGTGATAAAGCCTTTTTTTATCTAAAACTTCATTAGTCTTATCTTTCCTATCCAAAGCCTCAATATTTCTTATGACCATATCGTAAATTTTATATTTATTACCCTTTTTTCTAAAAGTGTATTCAAAGGTATTTCTCCTATCTATGTAATTTTCATTTTTCGTGGCCTTAGCTAGTATATTGACTTCTGCCTTAATATCTTTCCCTGTCTTTTCTAAAAACTTAATACTCTCCAACTCGTAAACCAATCCATAATAGGATAAACTATCAATGGTTTCCTTAAGTTCCGTATAATTTAAAGAGTAAATAGGACTGTCACTGTGAAATAAATAAAGGTAATCCGAGTACTTTTTTTCTTCTAGTGTTTCTAATAAGTGTTTTAATATCTCTTTTATTTCTCTTTTATTTCTTTCATCTATTACATTTTCCTTAATTTCTGTTTTATTCTCTGTAGCCCATAGGGTGTTGGAAATGCCAATATTTATACCAAGTACCATGATTAGAAAAAAAGTAACTTTAAAAAACCTACTCATATTTACACTCCTTATATATTTATATAATTATCTTTAACAATTTACCCTTTGTCTAATTACTTCATACATTAATATTCCTGCTGCCATTGCCGCATTTAAAGATTCGGCCTTCCCGGGCATAGGAATTTTTACTAAGATATCGGTTTTTTTTGCTGTAGTATCTTTGATACCACTGGATTCATTTCCTATTAAAATCGCTATGCCTGCCTTTAAATCGCAATCATAAGGATACCTTTTCCCTTTCAAATGGGCAGATAAAACTGATACATTGCTTGTTGTGAACTGTTTTATGAGTTCATCCATATCTATATCGATTAAAATAGGAAGATGAAAAATCGAGCCCATGGTAGAACGAATAACCTTGGGGTTATATAAATCTACACATTCCTTCGTTAAAAATATGCCGTCAACCCCTGCTGCATCTCCCGTTCTTATGATAGTACCTAGATTCCCTGGATCTTTGATATCTTCCAATACAATATAGAACCCATTTCTCTTTGTTATGACTTTTTCTAGAGTAAATGTTTTTTGTTTACAAACTGCTAGAATACCCTGGGGAGTTGTGGTATCTGCTATCTTATCAAATATCTTATCACTCACTTCTATTATAATATCTTTTTTTAAGAACAACTCCCTTAAAAGCTTTTCATTTTCTTTTTTGAAGGAGCTGGAAACAAAAACAGAATCAATCTCCCAATCCCTTGGAATTTCTTCAACTATTTTTATCCCCTCTATAACAAAGAGCTTTTCCTTATTTCTTTGCCTTTTATTCTTTTGAATTCCCATAAGCCATTTAATATGCTTATTTTGTGTACTCTCAATCATAAAGTTCACTCTTTTCAGCTTATATCGTTAAATCTTCGAATTTTCTCTTCCAATTATTATGGCAAATATCCTTATCTCAAGTTTTTCTATAAAATATAACTATTTTTGTATATTCTTTGCCTAGAATTCACATTCTAAACATAAACTATCTATGGATTTCAACTTAAATATTATATCATAACAGGCATAAAAATCAAAAACTTCTTCTAACTTAAGCGGCACATGTTGACAATGAACATATCTTTTGATAGATTTATTATTAAGGGATATTAATTATCATTTATTAAAGATATATTATAAGGAGTGAACATATGTATAAACCTCTAGAAATTTCTAAAGACCTTTACTGGGTTGGGGTTCTTGACCCCGATCTTAAGATATTCGATATTATTATGGAAACAAAGTACGGTACTACATACAATTCGTATTTACTAAAGGGCAGCAAAAAAACCGTTTTATTTGAAACGGTTAAAGATAAATTTGCTGATCAATGTATCGAAAGAATAAAAAATATCTGTAATCCCGAAGAAATTGACTATATAATTGTTAATCATACGGAGCCGGATCATGCGGGATCCGTTTCCATACTTCTTGATTACTGCCCCAATGCCACCATAGTGGGGACCGGCCCTGCCCTTAAATTTTTAAAAGAAATAACCAACCGTCCTTTTAATGCCCTCCCAGTATCCGATGGGGATACCCTAGATATAGGAGATAAGACCATACGTTTTATTATGACCCCCTTCTTACACTGGCCAGATACAATGTATTCTTATATCGAAGAAGATAAAATATTAGTGACCTGCGACTCCTTTGGGGCCCACTATTGTGATGAAAGAATATTTAACGACGCTATCGAAAAGGAAAAAGAACCAGAAATATTGGATTCTTATAAATACTATTTTGATATGATTATGGGTCCTTTTAAGCCCCATGTTCTTCAGGCTCTTGATAAAATAAAAGGTTTAGAAATTAAGACTATCTGCACGGGTCATGGTTTGGTTCTTAAAACCGAAATACAAAAATATCTTGATTTGTATAAAAAATGGGCAACAACCACCCAAAGAGAGAAACCTTCTGTTGTTATTCCTTATGTTTCAGCCTACGGATATACTAAAAAGATGGCCGAAGAAATTAAAAAGGGGGTTAAGGCCGCTGGGGATATTGATGTATTATTATTTGATATGGTATATGAAGATAGTACCAAAGTAATGGGAGAAATATCTAATGCTAGGGGTATACTATTTGGCTCTCCTACCATCGTAGGAGATGCCCTTCCTCCTATTTGGAACCTTCTTATTTCCCTTAACCCTGTAATCCATAAGGGTAAAATGGCCGGGGCCTTCGGTTCTTACGGCTGGAGTGGTGAGGCAGTGTCTAATATAGAAGGCCGCCTAAAACAATTAAGACTTAAAATACCTGTGCCGGGGCTTAAGATATCCTTCAATCCCTCGGATACCCAACTTAAACAAGCTTACGAATTTGGAGAAAAGTTCGGCTCGGCCGTACTAGGAAAGGAATAAGATAAAATATGGGAGAAAAACTACTTATTGTGGGAGGCTGTGTAGCCGCTAAAGAAGCTGCCATGGCTGCAAGGAAGATAAATTCTGAATGTGAAATTACTATACTGTCTGAAGAAAAGTACTATCCTTATTACAGGCCTATGCTTTCAGAATGTATTACCGGCGATGTAAATGAAAAGCGATTTTATTTAGCCTCCAAAGAAGATTATGAAAAAAACAATATAAATTTGAAGTTAGGGGAAAAAGCAATAGAATTTTCACCTGACGAAAGGACAATAAAGACCGATAAAGGCAGCATCTATTCTTATGATAAACTTTTGATAGCAACAGGAAGCAAAAACTTTATCCCTCTCCCTGATGCTATGGACATCCCTGGGGTATTCTCTATAAAAACCTACAATGATTCCAAAGATGCCAAGGCCTGGGTCTCTTCCCTCAAAGCAACCTCGGACTTATATTCTAATCTCCCTACAAATGACAATACTGATGTTGATGATAGCAACCCCGTGGAGGCAAGTCTTCACCCCAGCTCACATGTCATAATAGTAGGCGGTGGTCTATTAGGCCTTGAAGCTGCCTGGGAGCTAAAATCTTCAGGCCTTGATGTAACCATAATTGAACTGGCCCCAAGAATTTTACCTGCCCAATTGGATGATGAAAGTTCTTCCTTTTTTTCTAATATTATTACCTCCAAGGGAGTCAATATAATACTAAATAAATCTATCAAAGAAGTATTAAATGATAACAACATAAACTCTATTATTCTTAATGATGGCACTTCCCTAGATTGTGATATGCTTTTATTTTCAGTTGGAATAAGACCTAATATAGATTTGGTGAAGGACTCAGAAATCGAAATAGAGCATGGCATTTTAGTAAATAACAAAATGGAAACCTCTCTAAAAAATGTATATGCCGCAGGGGATGTTACAAAAATAAAGGACTGTCCCCAAGGAATATGGCGCCCTGCCTTAGAACAAGGAAAAGTTGCCGGTACCAATATGGCAGGTGGTGACATTACCTATAATAATCCTCCAATACCCATATTCCTTAACTCCTTTGGCACCCAAATCTATTCCATAGGAGAACTAAAATCTGCAAATGAAATAGACTCTATAAAATCAATAGATACACATAAAGGGGTCTATAAAAAGTTATATTTCAATAACGATATTTTAGTTGGTGGCATATTAATAGGAGATATAAAAAGCTCAACTAAATTATCAAAAGGATTAGAAAATAAGATATCCAAAGAAGAAGCCCTCTCCCTAATATAAAAGCTCTCGCCCAAGCGAGAGCTTTTATATTAGGGACTACATAGTTTATTAGGTTATTGTATGTCTTGCCTTTTTTAAAATGAACTCTTTTAAGAATGCTAACATAGAATAATATAAACCATCTGTCTGGAGGAATACCTATGTTTATAAATCCTTATCGCAAGCTAAACAACCAAAATCCCTTAATTGTCTTCTCAGTCCAAGGTGATGTAACGGGTGATGGTATACCTGATAATATTTATCTTACAGGAATTAAAACTGAAGACAGCCCCTTTATTCAAAAAATTACTCTTGTAATTAGGGACGGTAGAACAAACAATATAGCAACTATTCCCCTTAAAACTAATGCGGGGTATAATCCCACAATTTTTCTCGGGGATTTTACTGGAAATGGGATAAAGGATATTCTTATCTCAATTAATTCCGGAGGTAGTGGGGGAATTATGTATTATTATATCTATTCCAATGTAGGAAATAACCCTAGTTTGTTATTTGATTATGAAACCTTTAATGAGAAATATGACTATGAAGTAATTTACAGGGATTATTATAAGGTAGATGTAATAAATATTACGGAAGAAACTAAATATGTAATAGATATTTCTAACAGAGAAAAAGACTATTTACAGGAAATATATAAAGAAGATGGCACTCTTAAAGCACCTATAGAAGGATTTGTTAGCCCCCTAAGCGGCCTTTATCCTATAGATTTCGATACTAATGGGATATATGAACTTCTAGGATTCCAGAGAATTTCCGGTAAGTATGCCGCTGATGCTTTAGGGTATATACAAACCTCCTTAGAATGGCATATGAATAACTTCAATCTAAGAGATCAGTTCGTATCTATTTATGGGATGAATATAATTACTAACTAACATGTGCCAGGTACGCAGGCTATAAGGTTATCTGTAAAGCCCTATTAATCTGTGTATCTGGTACATGTTTATATTGACAGTAGTTTTCATTTGTAATATACTATCAGTAAGAAATTTCGTTTTTTTTGTTTATATGTTGATAATGATTATCATTATATACGAGGAGGGTTTTTATGAGATTATCTAATGCACATCCCGGTCAAACAATAGAAATAGTATCCATTCCTGATTCATCGATTAGGGCTCAGGCTATTCGGTTTGGTCTTTATGAAGGGGCAAAGGTTAAATGTTCCCAAGCTATTAAAAAAGGACCTGTTATATTACAAAATTATATGCAAGAGATTGCAATTGGCCATGGTCTTGCCAATAAAATAGAAATTAAACTTGTTTCGTAACTTAGGAGGAGTAGCTATGAGTTCTTGTCATTCTAATATACCTATTGACCTTAAAAGTCATGCCGATAAAACTAAGCTTATCTTAGTTGGAAATCCTAATGTAGGTAAATCTGTTTTTTTTAATGCCTTAACAGGTCTATATGTAGATGTATCTAATTTTCCTGGGACAACAGTGGATATAAGCCATGGAATATACAAAAATTATGTTGTTATCGATACCCCCGGTGTCTATGGTGTTTCTTCTTTTAATGATGAAGAGCGGGTTGCTAGAGACGTTATTCTTGAAGGAGATATCATCTTAAATGTGGTGGATGCTGTTCATATGGAAAGGGATTTGTTTCTTACTCAACAACTTATTGATATGGGGAAAAGAGTAATAATTGCCCTTAATATGATGGATGATGTAAAAAGAAATGGACTTCTTATAGATATAAAAAAGCTATCAGAATCCCTAGGGGTCCCAATTATCCCCACAATTGCAGTGGATAAAATAGGCTTGGATGAAGTAAAAAACAGCTTAGAAAAAGCCTCCATAGGTAATCCCATAAGCGGAATTAAAGGCCTATTGAAAGAGGCCTCCACCTTGGTGTCAAATCCATCCGAAGCCCTCCTTGTACTAGAAGAGGATGAAAATATAATAACAAGGAATAATATTAAAAATAATGATAAATATGAATCTAGGGAAAAAATATACCGCCAAAGAAGGGAAAAGGTTAATGAAATCATAGATTCTGTTGTAACCCAAACCATGGATGGGGCTAATTTTAGAACTCGCCTCAGTCAAATTATGTTAAGACCCCTTACAGGTATACCTATACTTATTTTGACTTTATATATTATGTACAAGTTTCTGGGGGTTTTTATAGCCCAAACTGTTGTAGATTTCACAGAAGAAGTAATTATGGGTACTTATTATAATAATTTTATAATTGATATCTTTGGTCCCCTTGTAGATGGTCACAATTTCTTAAAAAGGTTTTTGATTGGAGATTTTGGAATATTGACTATGGTTCCCATTTATATACTAGGGCTTCTCCTTCCTTTAGTTATAGGTTTTTATTTTTTACTAGCTTTATTAGAGGATTCTGGGTATCTACCAAGAATTGCTACACTAGTTGATAAAGTTTTAACTAAGTTAGGCCTAAATGGACGGGCAATTATTCCAATTATCTTGGGATTTGGTTGTGTTACCATGGCGACTGTTACAACAAGAATACTAGGCTCTAAAAGAGAAAGATTCATAGCAACCATGCTTCTTGGACTTACAATCCCTTGTTCTGCTCAACTAGGGGTAATTGTTGGGATGATTAGTGCCCTAGGCCCTAATTACTTTTTAATTTATCTTATTACCATTATTGCCGTATTTGTAATTTCTGGGACTGTTTTAAATAAGGTTTTACCCGGTCAATCAACCGACCTTTTAATCGATATCCCTCCCCTTAGGATTCCGAGAATAAAAAATATTTTGTCTAAAACTTATACAAAGACCATAATGTTCTTAAAAGAAGCTTCCCCACTATTTTTAATTGGGGCTATACTTATTACCTTTATGGAACACTTTGGTATCCTAATTGCTATTCAAAATGCTATTTCTCCTTTAACAGAGGGATTTCTAAAACTTCCTAAGGAGGTAGCAACTGCATTTATCATGGGTATTGTAAGAAGGGACTTTGGGGCTGCGGGTTTATTTAGACTAGTAGACTTAGGTATGCTAAACCAAGCTCAAACATTAATTTCTCTGGTTGTAATTACCCTTTTTGTACCCTGTATAGCAGCTATCTTAGTTATTTTTAAGGAAAGAAGCTTAAAGGAATCTATTGCTATTTGGTTTGGAAGTATGTTTACCTCATTTTTAGTGGGTGGAATTCTAGCAGCTATATTAATCTAGTATGTAATGGACCTAATTCTTACTTATTGGAAGGTGATAATATGAAATGTCCAACTTGTGGTAATGAGGTAGATGTAAAGGCAACCTCCCGATGTCCTAGATGCAACTCCATCATCTCATATCCTTATAAGAAATGTGAGGAATGTAAGGGTTGTTCCGTATTTAGTAAATGCCCTTCAGAAACAAATAAAAAGTAGGTAATTTAAAAAATTACCTACTTTTTATTTTTAGAAAAAACTTCATAATTTATTGTTCTTCAAATTGATCCTTTGGCACCCCGCACATAGGACAAACCCAGTCTTCTGGAACATCTTCAAAAGCTGTTCCAGGAGCTACCCCATTATCCGGATCCCCATCTGCTGGATCGTAAACATACCCACATACTAGACATACCCATTTACTCATAAAAATTCTCCCTTCATAATGTATTATGTATAATTATAAATATACCCAAATCTTATACATAATATACCACTATTTTTTTCCTTTGTCAAAGACTTATTACCTGATAAGAATTATTATTTAGCTTTTACTTTTTCTTTTCTGGAACCCCATTATAAACAAACCCTTTTTTACTTTCTACAGTTATTAAGGTCCCACTTCTTATTAGAGCCACAGCATTATCAGCCCCGATAATCACAGGTATATCTA
The DNA here is from genome assembly GCA_012519205.1 of Candidatus Epulonipiscium sp. Lineage (NCBI taxonomy): Bacteria > Bacillati > Bacillota > Clostridia > Lachnospirales > Lachnospiraceae > Candidatus Epulonipiscium > Candidatus Epulonipiscium sp. The sequence goes on from JAAYQR010000012.1 coordinate 54,211, forward strand.
GAGCTCTTCCGACAATGGCAGCATGAGAATCTTCTCCCTCTTCCCCATCTTCTACGATAATAGCAGAGGCTTTTTTCATATAAGGTAGAAACTCATTATTAGTTTTATGAGTTACTAGGATATTCCCTTTTTTAAAATACTTTTCAGCTTCTTCTATTACCTTAATCACACTGGCGGTCCCCGAAACAGTTTTTCGTCCTATACCTATTCCCTTAACTAATACATTTCCCACAATATGGACTTTTAAAATATTGGTTGTTCCTGATATTCCAACAGGAACCCCCGCAGTGATTACAATCAAATCCCCTGATTTAGCCAATCCGATTTCTACTGACTTTTCAACTGCTTGGCTAAAAATCTCGTCCGTTGTTGGTTTTAACTCTGTCATAACTGGTACACAGCCCCAAACCAAACTCAATTGTCTCCAGGTTTGTTCATCCGTGGTGCAACCCAGTACTGGAGAAGAAGGTCTGAATTTTGATACCAATCTTGCTGTTCCCCCAGATTTTGTTACCGTTACAATGCAAGCGGCATTTAAATCCGCAGCAGTTGTACAGGTAGCATGGCTTATGGCATTGGTTATATTTGTTTGGATTGATCTGTGGTATTCATTCATATTTTTAATATAATCTATAGAGCTTTCTGTCCTTTTTGCTATAGTTGCCATCATCATTACACTTTCTATAGGATAAGAGCCCTTTGCAGTTTCTCCAGATAGCATAATAGCATCTGTACCGTCAAAAATAGCATTGGCAACGTCATTAGCCTCTGCCCTTGTAGGTCTTGGGTTCCTAACCATGGAATCTAGCATTTGGGTGGCAGTTATTACTGGTTTTCCAATCTTATTGGCTTTTTTAATAAGCATTTTTTGAACTAAAGGCACTTCTTCCGTTGCAATTTCTACTCCTAGATCTCCTCTAGCCACCATTATCCCATCGGCTACTTCTAGGATTTCATCTATATTATTTACGCCATCTCTATTTTCTATCTTCGCAATAATTGCAATGCTATTTCCACCATTTTCTTCTAGTATCTTTCTAATTTTTATTACATCATTAGCGGAACGGATAAATGAAGCCGCTATATAGTCAAAGCCCATTTTTATACCAAACTTAATATCTTCTGTATCTTTTTCAGTTAGGGAAGGTAGATTTACATATACATCCGGGATATTGACTCCTTTCTTAGAGCTAATGGGCCCCCCATTTATTACTTCACATTCCACTTCTGTATCAGTCAAGTTTTTAACCCTAAGTTCTATAAGTCCATCGTCTAAAAGAACTCTACTGCCCCGCCTTAAATCGAAGGGTAGGTTTTTATAAGTAACACTAACCCTATTTTCGTCTCCTTCTATCTCTTCACTAGTTAGGGTAAAGGATTTTCCTTGTTGTAAAAAAACCTGTTCCTTGGCAAAGTTTTTAATGCGAATTTCAGGGCCTTTAGTATCTAAGACCAAAGGTATGGGGACATTTAATTCTTCCCTAGCTACAATAAGATTTTTAATGGTTTCCCCATGGGATTCATAGGTACCATGGGAAAAATTGATTCTTGCTGCGTTCATCCCATTAGTAATTAATTTCTTTATGGTTTCCACATCACTAGAGGATGGTCCTAAAGTGCATACAATTTTAGTTTTTCTCATTATATTACTCCTATATCGAAAGAATTTTGGATACTTCGTACATTCTTTCATCTATTGTTTTTTTCATTTTTAATGCCTCGTTGATATCATAGTCTGTATATTTTCCTTCTCGGTAAGCTACGACACGGTTGGTTTTTCCTTCACAAAGAAGATCCACCGCCATAGCTCCCATCATGGAGGCATGGAGCCTATCAAGGGCAGATGGACTTCCCCCTCTTTGAAGATGACCTAGTATACTAGCCCTGGTTTCTATTCCTGTAACCTCTTCTATTTTGCTAGCGAGTTGCTCGGAACCTCCAACCCCTTCTGCTGAAATAATCAAATAATGTTTTTTACCTTTTTGTTTACTTTCTAGAATTTCTCTTATTATGTCTTCATCAGATGATCTTTCCTTTTCGGGAACCAAAACCATTTCCGCTCCATTGCTTATTGCACTCCAAAGGGCGATGTATCCTGCATTTCTTCCCATAACTTCTACAATACTACATCTTTCGTGAGATGTTGAAGTATCCCTTATTTTATTGATAGCCTCCATAGCCGTATTTACGGCGGTATCAAAACCTATTGTGTAATCGGTGCATGCAACATCAAGGTCAATTGTGCCAGGAACTCCTATTGTATTGATACCTAAACTAGCTAACTTCTCTGCTCCCTCAAAAGAGCCATCCCCACCTATAACAACAAGACCTTCTATGCCAAATACCTTACACATATTGGCTCCTCGTTTTTGTCCTTCTAACTTAACAAACTCGGGACATCTTGCAGTTTGAAGAATAGTGCCTCCTCTTTGAATGGTATCGGATACACTCTTTGTATTCATTTCAAAAATATCTCCATGAATAAGACCATTGTATCCTTTTCTTACACCCATTACTTTAAGTCCCCTTGCAATAGCTGTACGCACAACAGAGCGAATAGCTGCATTCATTCCTGGAGCGTCCCCACCACTTGTTAGTACACCGATAGTTTTTATCTTCTTGCTCATTTTATTCCCTCCGTTATTGTCTTTGTTTATCTTATACTTAGTTTATCCCTATTCTCTAATGTGTATATTATTATGCTTTTAAAATTTTTATCGAAAATCTATATACATTGTAATAAATTTAGATTTTTATTTCAATAAGAATCTAATTTTTGTTTTGCTTCGGGCTTATTTCTCCGTAATAACTACATTTTCTTCCCCTAGTATATGTTTTAATTTATAAATTAAATCCTCCTTAGGGGAAATCCATAGACTTTTAGCAGCTCTCATGGTTTTATTTAGGGCTTCAATGTGTATTATAACCGGTACATCGCCCCTGCAATTTAGTAAAATTGGCTTAATCTCATCTATTATCTCCATATTTCCTTTAGATACAGGAATTTTTAAATATAGCTTAGTTTTTTTTATCTCTTTTTGTTCTTTCATCTCTCCAAAAGGGATTATTTCTTCACATATTAGTTTTGCATCCTCATCTTCCCTTATGGCAACTCTCCCTTTAGTATATATAATTTCATCTTCTTGTAGGTACTTAGAATACCTTTCATATATCTTAGGAAACACTATAATCTCCACTGCCCCCTGTAAATCCTCTAAAGTTACGAATGCCATGACCTGATTGCTTCTAGTTGATTTAATGCTTTTATCGGCAATCATCCCCCCTATAATGACCCTTTGTCCATCGACTATAGAAGGTAGTTCTTCCTCCCTTTTAATAAAATCAAAACTTGAGGCGCTAGTATTATTTTTCAACTCCTGAGCATACTCATCTAAGGGATGCCCACTCAAATACATACCTAATACTTCCTTTTCCATGGCTAAAAATATTTTCATGGGATATTCGTCCATACTTGGAAGAGTATCTTCTTTGGTGACTCCCTCTTGCCCAAAGTCAAATAAATTAATCTGACCTTCGATTGTTTTTTTCCTTTGATTATTAATATTATCTGAAACCTGTTTATAAACTGAAATATATTGGCTTCTTTTTCCCCCCAAGGAATCAAGGGCCCCCGCCTTAATAAGGCTTTCCATACTTCTTTTATTTAAATCCCCGCTATCCATTCTTTCAAAAAAATCTACTAGGCTTATAAAGCTACCATTTTTCTTCCTTTCTTTTACAATAGCTTCTACCATAGACTTTCCTACATTTTTTATTGCTGCAAGTCCATATCTTATTTTACCGCAGGATACAGAAAACGAAGGCAACCCTTCATTGATATCAGGGGAAATCAAATCAATCCCCATCTTCTTGCAAGCATAAATGTATTCTTTAATCTTATCGGTATTATCCATTACAGAGGTCATAAGTGCTGCCATAAATTCTACAGGGTAATGGGCTTTTAGCCATGCAGTCTGGTAGGCCACTACAGCATAGGCAGCAGCATGGGATTTATTGAAAGCATATTTTGCAAAATCCGTCATTTCATCAAATATTTTTTCTGCAATCTGTATGGGAATTCCCTTATTAACACATCCAGGAACTTCTTTACCATTGCCATGGACAAAATTTCTTCTTTCTTCTGCCATAACATCGGCTTTTTTCTTTGACATGGCCCTTCGGACCAAATCACTCCGTCCTAGGCTATATCCTGCCAAATCCCTTACAATCTGCATAACCTGTTCTTGATAAACTATGCAACCGTAGGTTGTGCTTAAAATCGGCTCAAGGGCAAGGGTTGAATATTCTATAGCCTCTTTATTTTTTTTACCTTTAATATATTTAGGGATAAAATCCATGGGACCCGGACGATAAAGGGAAATCCCTGCAATGATATCTTCAAGGTCTCTCGGCTGAAGTTCTTTCATAAAGTTTTTCATTCCTGTACTTTCTAGCTGAAAAACTCCTTCTGTTTTGGCTGCGGATATTAAAGCATAAACTTCTTTATCATTAAAATCTATTTTATCTATATCTATTCTTGTTCCATAATTAGATTCTATTTGCTCTAGGGCGCTGCGGATAACCGTTAATGTCCTAAGTCCTAAAAAGTCCATTTTAAGAAGCCCTAACTCCTCTAGGGTTGTCATAGTAAATTGGGTTGTAATTACCCCCTCATTAGCATTAAGAGGAACATATTCCACTACTGGTTCTTTTGATATAACTACCCCAGCTGCATGGGTTGATGAATGTCTTGGAAGGCCTTCTAGTCTTCTTGACATATCTATAAGATAGCGGATTCTTTCATCACTTTCATACAATTGTCTTAATTCATTATTAATTTCCAAAGCCCTATCGATTGTTATACCTAATTCTGTTGGAATCATTTTAGCTATCTTGTCGACTTCTGCATAGGGCATATTTATAGCCCGTCCGACATCCCGAATAACTGCCCTTGCTGACATGGTTCCAAAGGTAATAATCTGGGCTACTCTATCTTCCCCATATTTTCCTATAACATAATCTATAACTTCTTGCCTTCTCTCATAACAAAAATCAATATCTATATCAGGCATACTAACTCTTTCAGGGTTTAAAAATCTTTCAAAGAGTAGCTGGTATTCTATGGGGTCAATGTTGGTAATAGAAAGGCAGTATGCTACTATACTTCCTGCTGCCGAACCTCTTCCAGGACCTACCATAATACCATTGTCCTTAGCATATTTTATGAAATCCCATACTATTAGAAAATAGTCCACATATCCCATTTGCTCTATGGTCATTAATTCATATTCAAGTCTTTTCTTAAGTTCATTATTATGATTAGGATACCTCAGGTTAAAACCTTCTTGACATAGCTTTCTTAAGTATTCATTAGGGGTATATCCCTTGGGAACATCGTATTGGGGTAATTTTAATTCATGAAAGGTAAACTCCACATTACATCTTTGGGAAATTTTATAGGTATTTTCTATTGCTTCTTTAGCATAGGGAAACCTTTCCAGCATTTCATTGGAAGATTTTAAATAAAACTCTCCCCCCGGATAAATCATTCTATCCTCATCTTCCATAGTCTTTGCTGTTTGAATACAAAGTAGTATTTCATGGGCCTTATTATCCTCTTTATAGGTATAATGAACATCATTAGTGGCCACTAAAGGAATACCCGTATCTTTACTCATGCGAAATAGATTCTGATTGACTTCTCCCTGTTCCCTCATCCCATGATCTTGAAGTTCAAGATAAAAGTTACCCTTACCTAATATTTCTTCATAGCTAAGGGCAATCTCTACTGCCTTCTCATAGGAGACTTCCCTTATAGTTTTGGCAACTGGCCCCGCAAGGCAAGCACTAAGCCCTATTAAGCCATCGGAATGCTTTTCTAAAAGTTCCAAATCAATTCTCGGTTTATGATAAAATCCTTCTATAAAACCATGGGAGACCAACTTAACTAAGTTTTTATAGCCTTTCATGTTTTCTGCCAAAAGAACAAGGTGAAAATAATTTGCATCTTGTTTTTCCTTATCAAAACGGCTCCTTGGAGCTACGTACACTTCACAACCTATAATAGGCTTTATCCCTTGTTTTTTTGCTTCTTTATAGAAGTCTATAACGCCATACATAGTTCCATGATCCGTTATGGCTATACTATCCATTCCCAATTCCTTAGTTCTTGTAATTAACTCATTAATCTTGCAAGAACCATCCAAAAGGCTATATTCTGTATGAACATGAAGATGGGTAAAGGAGATATTGTTTGATGTAGTTTTATCCATATAATGCATCCTTCCGTAAACTCATACAATATCCCTATTATATCATACTCACACAGGTTTACCTAGCTGGCCAAAATAAAAAATATCCCTATTATTATGCTAAGGGATATTTTTATTTATATTTTTAAAAATAAATGAGTTTTATCCTATAAAGATATCTTCCCCATTAGTATAATCCTTCCTTTTTGGGTAAGAAAAATATTTTTTTTACAGCTTCAATATTTGCATTGATAAAAATATCGGGATAACCTGATGCTCTTAATTCGTTTACATATTTTTCAATCACCGTTTCTTCTACTTCCTCTAATTCAATGTCATGATTATCTAGATATTCTGCAAAATGATGCATACCGGATATATATCTTATCCTATTCTCCATAGATGTCTCGTAAGTGCTAAAGGTATTGACAATTTCTTTATCCACAATCTCTAAATCCATAACAGGCCTCCTTTTTTATTTATCAGTATCTCCTTTTATAATAAATTTATTAAGGTAATTCTATTATAACACTTCTTCAAGAAATTTCCATATAAAATACAGGTATCTTTTATACCTGTATTCCATGAGTTTAAAATATAAAATTTATCAAAGATAAGTAATCCTAAATATCCTAAATATCTAATGTTTCAAGGCGATTTTCTATAAATATAATATATAATGAAGCATAAACCAAAAGTGACACATGCTTCCTCCTAGTACGAACAAATGGAATATTTCATGAAAACCTAATAATTCAAAATTAATTTTTGGCCTTTTAGTCCCATAAATTATTCCACCGACAGTATATAATACTCCACCTGCTACCAGCCATCCAAGTCCCTTAGGTGAAATAGCATTTACTAAAGGCACAAAGGCTACCACTACAAGCCAACCCATTACTATATAAATTAAGGTAGATAATCCTCTTGGGGCGTTGAACCAAAATATTTTAAATAATATTCCCATTATTGCAATTGCCCAAATACTTGCAAAGAGGCTCCAACCCCAAATTCCTCTTAATGCGATTAGACATACGGGTGTATAAGTTCCAGTTATTAAAATATAAATCATCATATGATCTATTTTTTGGAGAATTTCTATTTTCTTTTCTGATAAATTGAGGGCATGATATAAGGTACTAGCTGTATATAGTAGGATTAAACTGACCCCAAATACACTAAATGTTGCTATATGCCATGGTGTACCTCTTACTACAGCATAATAAAGTAAAAATACTAATCCTATTATTGAAAGGATATCCCCAATTAAGTGGGTTAAAGCATTTATTGGCTCTCTCATTTTTGCAAACATAAAATCACTCCTTATGTAGTATTGTTTACTACTTATAGTATATACATATATAATAATACATATTCATCATAATTGCAATACATTATATCTACACTTTAATATCTAGGGTTGACTTAAATTATATAAATACCTACATTCACTTTGTCAATGCAGGTGTTTATATTTTGCTTGTTATGATACGTATATATGGTATAATGGTATTAGCTCATTTTAATTAAATTACCATATGCATTGAATAGGAGAGATATAAATGGATTTAAATAAGGATATTCTAAATGATTTTATTAAGGATTTTAGTTCTTTAGAAGGAATACCCCTATCGGATATACCTAATATTGATTTATATATGGATCAGGTCACTACCTTCTTTGATGATAAATTAAGCCCTTGGAAGTTAGATGATGAGGATAAAATCCTCACAAAAACCATGATTAACAATTACGCCAAAGCCGATATACTTTTTCCTCCTATTAAAAAGAAGTATTCTAAGGAACATATGGTTTTGCTTATATTAATTTATCACCTAAAACAGATTCTTTCCCTTAGTGATATACATACTTTATTATTTCCTATAATTCAAAAAAACATGTCTAAAGACTCCTTTGATTTATACTCCCTATATGAACAGTTTTTAGATATTCAAAAAGATGAATTGGAAAATCTTGAAGGAAACTTCTTTAAAAAAGTAGATGCACTTTTTGAGGGATTAGAAACCCAAGAAGATGCAGATTATCCTTTACTGCTTCTTACTGTTATGAATCTAGTAATAAGTTCTAGTATCCAAAAAAACCTTGCAGAAAAATTAATTTATAAATTTAAAAAAACATTCATTAAGTAAAAAGGATAGTAGTTACGAATACCGAATATGGAAATGTGGGCTGACAGGCACCTTTTTAAGGTAATAAAAAAAGCAAAGCACTCTACAAAAACTTTCAAGGTAGGTGCTTTGCTCTTTTATTCTTTATGTGAGGTTAAAAATTCCATTAATTTGTTTATGGCCTCTTCTTCATCATTTCCTTCTGCCCTAATGGCTAACTCTTGTCCTTCTAGGGCTCCTAGAGACATCATGCCCATTATACTTTTTGCGTTAACTTGTTTGTCCTCCATTAAAACATAAATATTGCTTTTATATTGACTGGCAATTTGAACAAATAATGCTGCCGGCCTTGCTTCTAAACCTGTTTCAATCTTAACAACAACTTGTTTTTCAATCATTTTCTTCCTCCATTTCGCCACCCTTTGGCATATTTAAGTGGTGAAAACAACTGTTTTTTGTTCTCACATTTTTTCTCCTCTTTGTTCCCTTAATTGTTCTGCTATTATACCTATTTTTCTTAATCTATGATTCACCCCTGATTTCCCCACGGGAGGGTTTAGTAGGGCTCCTAATTCCTTTAAGGTAGCATCAATGTACTGGGTTCTATATCTTGCTGTTTCCTCTAAGGTTTTAGGAAGACTGGATAATCCTATGGTATTTTCTATAAATTTTATATCCTCTAGTTGTTTTACTGCCGCCGAAACAGTTTTTTTAAGATTTGCTGTTTCACAATTAACAATACGATTGACATTATTTCGCATTTCTTTTACGATGCGGACGTTTTCAAGATCCATTAGGGCTATATGAGCTCCCATGATATTAAGCAAATCAACTATTTGGGCCCCTTCTTTTAGGTAAACTACTTGATGTCTTTTTCTTTTAATCACTTTTGCATCCATATTAAATAAATTAATAAGTTCCATTAAGGCTTGTGCATGTTTTAAATGCTGATTCACAAATTCCAAATGGTATGTTTTTTCAGGGTCACTTAGGGAACCTGCAGCTAGAAAAGCTCCCCTTATATATGCCCTCTTACAACAGGTAGTTTTTACAATCAGGGGATAAATCCCGTGCCTTCGTATTATCTTTTCATTTTCTTCTTTTATTATCCCCGTAGCCTTTAATATCTTTTTTGTGTCTTCTGTAGAGGCAACAAAAAGGAAATAAACAGACCTTTTTTTAAGTTGGGTATTTTTTCTTATTAATACTTCCGTATTTATATTAAAAGTTTTCTTTAATAATGTAAAGTACTTTCTAGCAACTGCTGCATTTTCAGTTTGAAATTTTATGGATATGTTTTTGTCCTCGTGGATAAAAACTTCTCCACATACATTAATTAAGGCAGCAATTTCTGCTATTCTACAATGCCTAGTCTCATCTATATGGCGGGTTAATTCATTCTTTACTCTAGAAGAAAAGGACAAATCATTCACCTCCATAAGAACCTTTATAATTATTAATTATAATGTTCATTACCACTTTTGCTAACTTTGTAGGGTCATGGCGAACTAATTTTCTATCAGGATATACCCTAAGTAAGGGTGCATCTATTATTTTAAATTCCTTATCCTTTACAGTCTCTTTATCCCACTTCACTTCTTTAGACCTATCCTCGTGGTATATTTTCAATAAATCCTCAGGAATATTTTCTGTATTTGCAACCACATAATCTATAATATCTTTTCCACCATATTTTCTCAGCTCTTCTATATGCATCAATAAGTCAAAATCATCGGTTTCCCCTGGTTGGGTCATTATATTACTAATGTATATCTTAATTGCTTTACTTTGCAAAAGGACTTCTGGAACCTTATCCACTAGGAGATTAGGGATAATACTAGTGTACAAACTCCCAGGCCCCAGTATCACTGCATCGGCATTTTTAATTTCTTCCAAGACTTCAAAAAGGGGTTCGGGTTTTTCAGGGTATAAATATACTTCTTTAATACGCACATGACTTTCTTTGCTTTTTTCTACTATTTCACTTTCTCCGCAAATAACTTCTCCATCCCTTAGTTTTGCACAAAGCTGGACATCTTGCTTAGTAACCGGAAGAACCTTTCCTGTTACCGCTAACACTTCACTCATTCTTTGTACTGCTTCTTCAAAATTGCCGCATATTCCAGTCATTGCTGCTAAAAATAAATTCCCAAAACTTTGCCCCGTTAAACTACCTTCCTTAAAACGATATTGGAGGAGTTTTTGCATTATGGGTTCTGTATTCGCTAAGGCTAGGATACAGTTTCTGATATCCCCTGGTGGAAGCATCTTCATCTCTTGTCGCAAAATCCCCGAGCCCCCTCCATCATCTGCTACCGTTACAACTGCAGTTATGTTGGGAGTAAATTTTTTAAGACCCCTTAGCATAGTGGAGAGCCCTGTCCCTCCCCCTATAGCAACGATCTTAGGTTCCATCTTTAACCCACTCATAGTCATTCCTCATTTTCCTAATTTACTATCTTTTTCAATATCTCTATGCTGAAGTACCGTACGATGGTTACCCTTTTTAAGGATTTCATATAAGGCATTAGCTAAGGTAACTGATCTATGTTTTCCTCCTGTACACCCAATGCTTATAACTAGCTGGTTTTTCCCCTCTTTAATGTAATTAGGAATCAAAAATTCCACTAGGCCTACCATCTTACTTAAAAATTCCCTGCTTTCATCCCAATGCATAACATACTCCCTAACTTCCATGTTGTTTCCTGTCTTATGGCGCATATCTGGAATATAAAAAGGATTTGGTATAAACCTAACATCAAAAACTAAATCTGAATCATTAGGAATTCCATATTTAAATCCAAAAGATAAAACCGTAACCATCAAACTTTCAAAGGGTTTTTCTTCAACAAATATATGAAATAATTCTTCTTTTAATTGTCTTGTCAATATATTGCTAGTATCTATAATATAATCTGCTCTTTCTTTCACATCTTTTAAAATTTTTCTTTCTTTTTCTATGCCCACATTAATTCTTTCGTCTTCTATCAGAGGATGCTTTCTTCTAGTCTCCTTAAAACGTTTAACTAAAACAGCGTCTGAGGCATCTAAAAATAGAATTTCATAGTTGTAACCTTTTGTTTTTAGGGCTTGCAATCCTTCAAATAAATCCGAAAAAAGCTTACCTCCCCTAGTATCAATCCCTACTGCTACCTTATCTATTTCACTTCCTGGATTTGAACAAATTTCAGCAAACTTAGGAATGAGTGCAGGTGGAAGATTATCTACACAAAAAAAGCCCAAGTCTTCTAACATCTTCGCCGCTGTACTTTTTCCAGCTCCAGACATTCCAGTAACTATTATAAAACGCATGATAATCCCCCTTTTGTCATATGTTTATACTTATCTTTATTTTATCATAAATTGATTCATTAATCCAAAGTATAAAAATGGTTAACACTTGAATTTAAGGGCTTTGCTATTACCTAAGCTGATAAAAAGATTGTCCTCTTGAGTATATCATGTCTAATATTTGCAAATAATCTTTCCTTTATTTAGGAAACTATCCCTACTCACCAATTACCCTTACTTCCGTATCCATGGATACTCCGAATTTTTCTTTTATAGTATTTTGAATATGTTTTATTAAATTGAGTACATCTTCTGCTGTGGCATTTTCTTTGTTTATTATAAACCCACAGTGTTTTTCTGATACCTGCGCCCCTCCAATGGAGTACCCTCTAAGACCTGCATCCATTATCAACTTCCCTGCATAGTAACCCTCTGGCCTTTTAAAAGTACTACCGGCACTGGGTATATTTAAGGGTTGTTTTGTAGTTCTTTGTTCTGTTAGATAATTTATTCTCTCTTGAATTTCTTCTATGTTTCCTTTTTGAAATTTTAACTTTGCATTTAAAACTATATATTCCTTTTTTTGAAGAATGCTACTTCTATAGCCTAAGTTCATTTCCTCATTGCTAAGGGTGAGTATCTTTCCTTCTTCGTCCATAATATCGGCGGATACAAATACTTGTTTTATTTCACCACCATAGGCTCCTGCGTTCATATAAATAGCACCCCCAAGAGTTCCTGGGATTCCGCTGGCAAATTCAAACCCTGTAAGGCTTTTTGCCATTATTTTTTTAGATAGGGCAGACAGTAGTATGCCGGATTCTGCCCAGACTTCATTTTCTTCTATCTTAACCTCACTTAAATTTTTATAAATTTGTATGATAACTCCTCTAAACCCTTTATCTTTAACCAAAAGATTGCTACCATTACCCATAATATAAAAGGGAATCTTGTTTTTTCTACATATCCCTACGGCACTTCTTACTTCTTCTATAGTTCTAGGAGAAATAAAAACATCTGCAGGCCCCCCTATCTTAAAGGATGTATGGTTTTTCATAGGTTCATCTAATCTAATGGATTCTTGGGAGATACTTTTTATGAATTCTTTTAGTAGGCTATCTTTTTCCAAACTATTCACCTCCATACATAGCATTTTTCACTTATTATGTGAATATGATTTAGCCTTCATTTAAATAGGTGCGATGTTGTATTATTCCTAATACATTATAATATATGTTTTTATATTAATAAAGAATACCTTCCTAGATAAGGAAGGTTATAGTCCGAGCATTGCTGCCCCTATTATTCCTGCTTCATTGCCTAATTCCGCAATTCGCAACTGTGTTTTAAATGACTCATTTCCATATACTTCTTTTTCAACAACTTCTTTTAGAGGGTTAAGAAGATTATTCCCTTGCGCACATACGCCTCCTCCTATTACAACCACCTCTGGTTGCAATATATTAATCATATTGGCAATTCCACACCCTAAATATTTGATATAGTTATCGACTAATCCTTTCCCTATTTTATCTCCACTCTGAGCTGCATCAAAAGGAGTTTTAGCATCTATTTTATTGATATCCCCATCTACTAAAGTATACACTTTTGATTCGGGGTGCCTTACGGCTTCCATCTTTGCTTCTCTAATAAGGGCTGTAGCTGAAGAATAGGTTTCCCAACAGCCCTTCCTGCCGCAGGTGCATTGCTCTCCATCCACAACTATAACATGATGACCTACTTCCCCTCCACCATAAAAGGTGCCGCTAAAGATTTTTCCGTCTATGATTATTCCACCCCCTACGCCTGTCCCTAGTGTTACGGTGATTGAATTTTTATATCCTTTGGCTGCTCCTGCTATTGCCTCCCCTAGGGCTGCACAGTTGGCATCATTTTCTAAATGCACTGGAATATCTATGTATTTTTGAAGTTCTGTACGGATGGGAACATTTTTGAAGTTTAAGTTGTTGGAGTAAACCAATATTCCATTTACAGGGTCAGGGGTTCCGGGACTTCCTACTCCAATAGAATGAACTTCATTGAGAGAAATTCCCTCTTCTTTAATAATATCCTGGCATAAGTTTCCCATATCCATTAATATTTCTTTATAATCCCGCTGTCTTAAAGTTGGAATGCTTTTTTTCCTTACTAACTGACCTTTCTCTGTAACAATCCCTGCTGCTATATTTGTTCCTCCTAAGTCTACACCAATATAATACATCTCCTACCTCCATATAATGTTGTTTTAAGAATTTAATTTTTGTTTTTCTTTTTTCTTTTTAAGGTTTACCATTATGCGGTTATTCAGTTCTTCCGCAGCATTATATCCCATTTTTTTCTGCCTGTGGTTTACTGCTGCTGTTTCACAGATGACAGCTAAATTTCTTCCTGGTCTTATAGGAATTGCATGACAAACGACCTTATTCCCTAAAAATTCAATATATTCCTCTGTTAAGCCTAATCTATCGTATTCCATTTGTTCATTCCATAATTCCATTTTAATGACCAAATCAATATTATGGACGTCCTTTACAGATTCAACCCCGTAAAGTTTTTTCACATCTACAATCCCGATTCCCCTTAATTCTATAAAATGCCTTATTACTTCGGGAGAAGAACCAATTAAAGTCTGATTGGAAACCTTTTTTATTTCTACTACATCATCGGCAACAAGACGATGCCCCCTTTTTATAAGCTCTAGAGCGGCTTCACTCTTGCCGACTCCACTTTCCCCAGTAATAAGTACCCCCTCTCCAAACACATCTACTAAAACCCCGTGAATAGATGTTCTAGGCGCTAGTTCTACCTTAAGCCATCTAATAAGTTCAGCCATAAACTCTGAGGTAGTTTCACTAGTCCTTAGCAGGGGAACATTATATTCTTTAGCATAGGAAATCATTTCAGGAAAGGGTTCTAATTCTCGGCATAAGATTAAACAAGGTATATGGAATTGAAATAATCTTTCTAAAATCTTTTCTCTTAAATTTTTATCCATCCTACTTAAGTATGTATATTCCACTTTTCCAATGATTTGCACTCTTTCTGCATCGAAATAATCGAAATATCCCGCCAGTTGCAATGCTGGCCGATTGACATCAGATTGGGTAATTTGGATATGCTCATAATCAATATCAGAGAGGCTATTTTCGAGATTAAACTTTTTAATTATTTGACTTATATTGACATAATACAAGTTCATCCCTCTTTTCATAGTATAATAGTAGGAATTAATTTTAGTATAATTAGCCTATATCTTCTTTATCATTCTATCATAGTTTTATGTAAAATCAATCAAATAATACCATAGAAGTTCTCAAAAAAATCGGAGAATATTTTCTCCGATTATTGAACTTTAATTGTGAAGTTTTCATCCATAATTTCAACCTTTTTATCATTCTCTTGATTAGGATATTTTACGTAAACTATACAATCCTCTAAAATGCTTATGTCTGCTTTTAACAATTGATTTTGCTGAAGCTTGTTTAAGATTTCAGGCAAATCCCTTTCAATGTTTCTATCATCGTTAGATTGAATTAGAATTTTCATCTTATCGTTTTCTACCCTTAGGGATATTTCTACATCACATAGCTCCCCTGTATCTTTAGAAATATATGCATAGCTAAATTTATGCCTTCCTATCTTTGCCATCCTCTCACCTCATTCAATATTGATTTTCTATTAATCTTATGTCTTAAAGATTTAATTATCCACAATACATATTACGAAAATTATCTTAGAAATCAACTTTGAGTATATTGAATAATTATTATCTTAAAACTATTTTTCATAGATTAAGCATACCAATATTTTTTAATAATTTCAATGATTTATATCCCATCTAAAACGAATTACCTATTTTCCAGAATGAAAAAAGGTATATACTTTTTCTGCAATACTAAGTGGTACTCCCTTTACCTTCTTTATTTCTTCGATAGAAGCATTTTTTATTTTTTGTATGCTTCCGAAATACTCAAGAAGTGCCTTTTTCCTTGCAGGACCTACACCTGGTACTTCGTCTAATATGGATTGAATTTGTGCTTTGCTTCTGAGTTTTCTGTGGTATTCAATAGCAAAGCGATGGGCCTCATCCTGTATTCTGGTAATAAGCTTAAACCCTTCTGTTCCTAGGGGAGGACCTATTTCCTCTCCGTTATAGAGAAGTCCCCTGGTTCTGTGCTTATCATCTTTTACCATCCCACAAATAGGAATATCTATATTCAATTCATTTAATGCTTTTTTAGCAGCATTGACTTGCCCCTTACCCCCATCAATCAGTATAAGCTGAGGAAGCTTTGTGAACTTTCCTTCTTCTACAGTTAATCCTCTTGCTTTTAAATCCTTTAATTCTTTTATAGCATGGCTAAAGCGTCTCCTTATAACCTCCTCCATACTTGCATAATCATCAGGACCTATAACCGTTTTTATTTTAAATTTTCTATATTCGCTTCTTTTGGGTCTGCCTCCTTCAAATACTACCATGGAGCCAACGGACTCTATCCCCTGAGTGTTTGAAATATCATAGGCCTCTATTCTATCTATAATATTTTGAAGCCCTATAGTATTTTGAATTTCTTCCACTGCACCTTTAGTCCTTTGCTCTTTTCTTTTTATTTCTTCTCCAAATTGATTGAGGGTCAAAAAGGCATTTTTTGCTGCCATCTCTACTAACTTCGACTTATCTCCCTTTTGTGGTACCTTTATATATACCTTTTGCCCCTTACGATTGGTAAGCCAGGATTGAATAATATTCAATTCATCTATCTCCTCCTGAAGGATAACCTCCTTTGGAATAAAATTAGTTCCTGCATAAAATTGTTTTACAAAGGAGGTCATAATCTCATTTTGATTTCTTTCATCGACTCCATCTACAAGAAAATGTTCTCTTCCTATTACCTTACCTCCCCTAACAAAATAGACTTGAACTAAGGCCTCGTCTTCTTTTTTTGCAAAGGCAATGATATCTTGATCTTCCATTGCAGAATTTATCATTTTTTGTTTTTGAGCAATTCGTTTTATGCTATTAATCTGATCCCTTATATGGGCCGCTTTCTCAAAGTTCAACTCTTTAGAAGCATTAAGCATTTCCTTTCCTAGATCTTTTATGACTTCTTCATATTTTCCATCTAAGAAGGATATTATTTCTGTAATCATTTTCTTATAATCTTTTTCAGAAATTAATCCGGCACAGGGGGCCATACATTGCCCTATATGATATTGCAAACAAGGACGTTCCTTCCCTATATCCCTAGGTAAAACCCTGTTGCAGGTTCGTATAGGCCAAAGTTTCTTAATGATATCTAGGGTTTCCCTTAGGGCAGTACTATCGGTATATGGGCCAAAGTACTTGGCCTTATCCTTTAGAAGCTTTCTTGTCATAAAGACCTTGGGATAAGCCTCATCTAAAGTTATTTTTATATATGGATAATGTTTATCATCTTTTAAACGGATATTATACTTAGGGCGATGTTTCTTTATCAAATTACATTCTAGGATAAGCGCCTCTACCTCTGAATCTGTAACAATATATTCAAATTCTTTTATATGAAAAACCATCCTTTGGACTTTGGGTGAATGATTTCTAGAGTTTTGAAAATACTGACGAACTCTATTTTTAAGATTGACTGCCTTACCAACATATATTATGTTGTCGTATTGGTCTTTCATAAGATAAACCCCAGGTTTTTGGGGAAGCTTTTTTAATTCTTCGTGTATGTCAAACATATGATGCCTCCTATACTTATCATCATTAGCGTATAAAACATCTTAGATTCTTCACTACGTTTGGAATGACAGGGATAATGTCATATTAGGTATGACAAAAATATTTAGTAGATTGTATAATATTATGATATAATATTTTTAAATTCTAATGAACATTTTGAGGTGAGTATATGCGTACAATTTTTTGGTTTACTTATTTTTGGATATATCAAGTAGTTGCTTTATTTTTTCTTATGAGAATTTGCTTCTTAAAGAAATTTAGCACTCCAGATAAAACAAGTGCCTACATACACAAGGTAACCCATAACTGGGCAAAATCCATGGTAAAAGCTACTGGAAGTACCATTACCATAAATGGTCTCGAAAACATTCCTAAAAATGAACCGGTGCTTTTTGTAAGCAATCATCAAGGAAATTTTGATATTCCCCTTCTTATGGGTTTTATTGATAAACCTAAAGGATTTATGGCAAAAATAGAGCTTACCAAACTGCCTTTAGTACATACTTGGATGAAATTAATCCGCTGTGTTTTTATGGATAGAAATGATTTAAGGCAAACCCTTAAAGCTATGAATGAAGGTATTCAAATATTAAAATCGGGTTATTCCATGGTGATTTTCCCCGAAGGCACAAGGAGTAAGGGTGCTCCTATGGGAGAGTTTAAAAAAGGCAGTCTTCGTTTAGCCGTGAAAACAGAAGTACCGGTTATCCCCATTGCCATCAATGGTTCTTATAAAATGATGGAGGCAAATGGATTTAAGATTAGACCTAGCCATATAAATATAAATATAGGAAACCCTATAATCCTTACGGACCTTCCTAAAGATGAAGCTAAAAATACCGTTTCTCTAGTTGAAAATACTGTTCGTGATTTACTTGAAAATTAAACTCAATAATTTTATATAAGTATTTTTGCGATTGATTCTCATATTATACCACACTGTATATTCTTTAGTCTTTAGTAAGTATAAGGTAACATGAAATAAGATATAATAAGATTACTATGGACTTAAAGGAGTACTTGAATGAACCCCAAATATCAACCACTTAATATACATAACCATAACATCTACGCAGCCTTTAACAATCATAAGGTCTATCTTAAAAATAATAAGGTTTTAGATGAACTTATCAAAAATGAAACCTTAATTTGTAGGGATATAGCGCAAACCCTTAAAAATGCCTATAGCGAATTTATGAAGAAGGAATTAAAAATTACCACAGACTCTATGGCATTAGAAATCCTAGGCAATGTATACCCTAATAAAGTTTCCCCCGTAATATATAATATCCTACCTGCTCTTAGTTCTGTTCCTGATTTTTCATTGGATAAAACTGATATTATCGATATCGGGGAATCTGGATATGATTCCAGCCGATTAATATGGGATAAACTTGAACCTCTTTATCTTGCTATTACTTGCCGTTTACATTAAGTTTATGTTACAGTCTTCCAATTACCCATTACTTTCCTTGAAAAAAAAAGTAATTTCTCCTATAATAAAACCATTATCAAAAATATATCAAGGAGGTTTAAGAATGTTTAATAATTCTAAAAAACGTTTGATAGCATTAGCAACAACTGCTACTATTTGTTTATCCACTGCTACAGCTATATATGCTGCACCCGAAATAACAAAAACTTTAAAAGCGCAATTTCCCGGAATCAAAATCAGCTATAATGGACAAGTTAAATCCAGTGATAAGGAACCTTTTATTGTAGATGGTACTACATATGTGCCTATTAGAATGGTTGGAGAGTTAGTAGGTAAATCTGTATCTTGGGTAGGGGAAAGTAAACAAATCCTAATTACAGACAATACTTCTGATTTGTCAATTCAATTGATTCAAAAGAATAATACAATTAATACCCTAACTAAGGAAAATGAATCCTTAAGAAGTCAACTTAAAGCATTACAAGATGAAATGGAATCTCTCAAGGATAAAACACCCACTACAAGTAATTTGAGCAAATTGGAAAAGCAAATCCAAAATGACCATGAAAAATACAAAAGGATGTTCTTTGATATCAGCCTTAAGGAATACAGAGGCGATATAGAAGTAGCTATTGATATCGATTTACATAAGGATTCTAGATATTGGTCCGATCTTTCTGAAACGGATATCAAAAACTATATTTATGATATCTGTGATGATATATGGTATGCATATAGGGATGTACGCATTCAAGGGCATATCTACGATATAAAAAGCCGCGAATATTTAGTTGAATTTGAAAGTGATTCTAGGCAAAGACTTAGTTATGACTTTACAAAGACCTTGGATATTAATAAATTAGAATATGAGATGGATAGAAAATATAGCAATTACTTTCCTGGAATTCCTTTAACCATAAAATTATCCGGGGATAAATATGACTTAGTGTATAAAGTTAATGTGGATTATGAAAGATACAAATCAGAATGGAGAAATCTTGGTGATGCTAGGATTAGAGGCCTTATGACTGCTATTTATAATGATTTAGAAAAAAAGGTTTCTGATACGAGTATCGATGGTTTCATATGCGATTATTATACCAATGAAACCCTCGCTGAGTATTATACTGCTCCTTCTGGAAATTCTAACTTTAGACCTTATTATTAAATATTATATAGATAAAACCAGCCCATGGGCTGGTTTTATCTATTGTCATTTTTTTGTTGAATCCACACATCTTTATCCTTTGAGTTCATAATATCTAAAAAGAAATGGCCGGGGCTTTTTACATAATCAGTATGCTCATTATGAAAATATTCTAAATCAGCTTGTATCTCTACCATATTAGGACTTTCTGCCTGCTTTATATAGATGTTCTTAGGTTTTCCATCGTCCCCCCGCATCTCCAAATAATAAGTCAAAATATCTGCTGCATTTTCATTGCTATAATTACCTTCATAAATGACTTCATATTCATCCTTAGGGATTTTTAAATTAATATGGTAGTGCCCATCATCTCTGCGCATCCTGGTGTCCATAATGCTATTAATCATTATTATCACCCTGCCTTATTTTATTTCTATTAGTTTTTTCATATAAGCATATATTAATTCAGGTTTTTTTTGGAAAATTAAAGCACAGGCGTTTAGCTGTGCTTCTTTTCCCTTTCTAATACCTTTTTAACGAATTTACCAGTATAAGAAGATTCAATACAAGCAACCTCTTCAGGGGTTCCCGTGGCGATTATTTCTCCACCCCGTTCTCCCCCCCCAGGGCCTAAATCTATGATGTAATCTGCTGTTTTAATAACATCTAGATTATGCTCAATAACTAAAACGGAATTTCCCCCTTCAGTTAGGCGTTGTAATATATCAATTAACTTATGAACATCTGCAAAGTGGAGACCTGTCGTGGGCTCATCCAGAATATACATAGTCCTACCTGTACTTCTTTTGCATAGTTCCGTTGATAATTTTACCCTTTGCGCTTCCCCTCCTGAAAGGGTAGTCGAAGGCTGTCCTAATTTTATATAAGATAATCCTACATCATGTAAGGTTCCTAGTTTCCTTTTTATTTTAGGGTGATTTTCAAAAAATTCTAGTGCCTCTTCTATGGTCATATCAAGAACATCCGCAATGGATTTTCCTTTATAATGAACATCTAGGGTCTCCCTATTGTATCTTTTTCCATGGCAGACTTCGCAAGGAACATATACATCCGGTAAAAAGTGCATTTCAATTTTAATAATTCCATCCCCCCGGCAGGACTCACATCTACCCCCTTTTACATTGAAGCTAAATCTTCCCTTTTGATATCCCCTCATCTTTGCCTCTTGGGTTTCTGCAAACACCCCTCTTATATCATCAAAGACCCCTGTATATGTGGCAGGATTAGAGCGTGGGGTACGCCCTATGGGGGATTGGTCTATGCTGATTACCTTATCTAAATTGTCCATGCCTAAAATATTTTTGTGACGTCCCGGCTTTATCTTAGCTCTATTTAAGTCTCTTGCTAAACGTTTAAGCAAAATTCCATTAACCAGGGAACTTTTCCCCGAACCTGAAACCCCGGTAATACAGCTAAAGACTCCTAAAGGGATATCCACATCAATATTTTTTAAATTGTTTTCGCAAGCACCTTTTATAGAAAGCCATTTGCCATTGGGTTTTCTTCTTTCTACGGGAACTCTTATCTGCTTACGGCCACTTAGATATGCTCCTGTTTCTGACTCCTTGCACTTCATAATTTCTTCAACCGTTCCCGCGCAAATAACTTCACCACCGTTAGAACCTGCCCTAGGACCTATATCAACAATATAATCTGATGCAAACATCGTATCTTCATCATGTTCCACAACAATAAGGGTATTTCCTAGGTCTCTTAGATGGGTTAATGTCTTTAAAAGTCTTTCATTATCCCTTTGATGGAGTCCTATACTTGGCTCGTCTAGTATATATAATACTCCCACCAATCCAGAACCTATTTGGGTTGCTAATCTAATTCTTTGTGCTTCTCCTCCGGATAATGTTCCCGCCGCCCTAGATAAGGTTAGATAGTCAAGACCTACATCAACCAAGAATCCAATTCTTGCATTGATTTCCTTTAAAATCTGTTCTCCTATAAGTCTTTGTCTATCCGTTATCTTCATATCATCAAAAAATTCTTTTGCTTCTATAATAGACATATTTGTTACTTCAGAAATATTTTTACCTCCTACCTTTACGGCTAGGGCCTCAGGCTTTAGTCTTGCTCCAGAGCAAGAAGGACAAGGGTTATTGGTCATAAAGCTTTCATATTCCTGTTTCATATATTCAGAAGATGTCTCCATATATCTCCTATGCATATTGGGGATTATCCCTTCAAATGCATACATATAGGCACCTTGACCATTGGCATTCTTGTATTCGATTTTTATTTTTTCCCCTTTAGTCCCATAAAAAATCATATCTTTTATTTTTTCATCTATATCCTTAAAGGGAGTATTCAAATCAAATTTATAATGCCTAGATAGGGAACTGAAAAAATTGTATCCGTGACTCTCTGGATTATCTATGGAGTTCCATCCTGGAGCACTAATAGCTCCCTCCATAATACTAAGGTTAGGATTGGGTACAATAAGTTCTGGGTCTATTTTCATTTGGGTACCAAGCCCTGTACATGTAGGACATGCTCCAAAGGGATTGTTAAATGAAAACAGCCTTGGTTCAATTTCATCAATACTTATCCCACAATCGGAACAGGCAAAGTTTTGGCTAAAGGTTACTTCCTCATCGTCAATAATATCTACAATCAGGAGTCCCCCTGAAAGATTCATAACCGTTTCTATGGAATCACTAAGCCTTTTTGCCATATCTTTTTTAACAATTAATCTATCTACGACAATCTCTATCGAATGTTTTTTATTCTTTTCCAATTTAATTTCATCGGATAAATCATATATAATACCATCAACCCTGGCTCTTACATAACCACTTTTTCTAGCGCTTTCAAACACTTTAACATGTTCGCCTTTTCTTCCCCTTACAATGGGGGCTAAAATCTGAATTCTCGTTTTCTCCGGCAGCTCCATTATTTTGTCCACTATTTGATCTATAGTTTGCCTATTTATTTCTTCCCCACATTTAGGACAGTGGGGAATTCCTGCTCTCGCAAATAAAAGCCTTAAATAGTCATATATTTCTGTTACCGTCCCTACGGTAGATCTTGGATTCCTACTGGTGGTTTTCTGGTCTATGGATATGGCTGGAGATAATCCCTCTATATTATCCACATCTGGTTTTTCCATCTGTCCTAAGAATTGTCTTGCATAGGCGGAGAGGGATTCTACATATCTTCTTTGTCCCTCTGCATAGATTGTATCAAATGCCAAGGAAGACTTTCCTGAGCCACTTAGACCTGTAAACACTACAAATTTATCCCTTGGTACCTCTAAATTAATGTTTTTTAAATTGTGTTCTCTTGCACCTTTTATTATTATTTTATTCTTTGACATACTTCCACCTCTATAAATCCATCAAATGTTTTTTTAGTTCTATTAACTCGTCCCTAAGGCCTGCGGCTTTTTCAAATTGTAAGTCAGAAGCAGCTCTTTTCATTTCTTTAGTTATCTTCTCTATCATATCTTGTAGTTCTTTTTTGTCCATGGACTCCGGATCTTTTTGGGTACTATATTTATCTTTATCCTCTGTTTCCTTGGTGGCGCGGATAATATCCCTAACTTTTTTAACGATGGTTTTAGGAGTGATATTATGGGCTATATTATATTCATCTTGAATTTGCCTTCGTCTATTGGTTTCTGATATAGCCCTTCTCATGGAATCGGTTATCTTATCAGCGTACATTATAACTTGTCCATCTGCATTTCTTGCAGCTCTTCCTATGGTCTGAATAAGGGAGGTTTCTGACCTTAAAAATCCTTCTTTATCGGCATCTAAAATAGCCACTAAAGATACCTCCGGTATATCTAATCCTTCCCTTAATAAATTTATTCCAACCAAGACATCAAATACATCCATCCTTAAGTCCCTTACAATTTCTATTCTTTCTAGGGTATCAATATCAGAATGAAGATACCTTACCTTAACTCCCATTTCTTTCATATAATCCGTTAAGTCCTCTGACATTTTTTTAGTCAAAGTTGTCACTAATACCTTTTGGTTTTTTTCTACCCTCTTTTTGATTTCATAAAACAAATCATCTATTTGTCCTTTAACCGGGCGGACATCCACCATAGGGTCTAATAATCCCGTTGGCCTTATAATTTGTTCTGCAACTATCTGGGAATGATTATATTCATATTGGGCCGGCGTTGCTGATACAAATAGTATTTGGTTTATTTTGCTTTCGAATTCGTCAAATTTCAACGGCCTATTATCCAGGGCCGAAGGAAGTCTAAATCCATAATCTACTAAGGTTGTTTTTCTGGCCCTATCCCCATTATACATGCCCCTTATCTGGGGTATCGTCATATGGGATTCATCTACAATAATTAAAAAGTCCTCTGGAAAGTAATCAATTAAGGTATGGGGGGTACTGCCCGGTGCCCTTCCCGAAAGATGCCTTGAATAATTTTCTATTCCTGAACAATAACCAACTTCCCTCATCATTTCTATATCAAAATTAGTTCTTTGTGCCAGCCGCTGAGCTTCTAGGAGCTTATCCTCTTCCTTTAGCTCCTTTACCCTTTGAATCATTTCCTCATCTATTGCGGCTATGGCCCTTTCCAATTTATCAGGAGGGGTTACATAATGGGAAGCAGGGAAAATTGCAACATGTTCCCTTAAACCTAAAATCTCTCCCGTTAATGTATCAACCTCAGAAATCCTATCAATTTCATCTCCAAAAAATTCGACCCTAATAGCTCTTTCGGAGGAAGCTGCCGGAATAATTTCAACAACATCCCCTCTCACCCTAAAGGTGCTCCTTGTAAAATCCATATCATTTCTTGTATACTGGATATCTACCAATTTTCTAAGTACTTCATCCCTAGCTTTTTCCATCCCCGGTCTTAGAGAAAGGACCTGAGTACCATAATCTATAGGGTCTCCCAAACCATAAATACATGAAACACTGGCAACAATTATAACGTCCGTTCTTTCAGCTAAGGCAGCTGTCGCTGAGTGACGAAGCTTATCTATTTCTTCATTAACTGAAGAATCTTTTTCTATAAATGTATCTGTATGGGGCACATATGCTTCTGGTTGATAATAATCATAATAGCTCACAAAATACTCTACTGCATTATTAGGAAAAAATTCTTTAAACTCACTGTATAATTGTGCTGCTAAAGTCTTATTATGTGCTATAATTAATGTGGGTTTTTGTGTTCTTTGAATAATATTTGCCATGGTAAAGGTTTTCCCTGAACCTGTGACTCCAAGAAGGGTTTGAAATTTATTGCCCTTTTTCACTACCTTTGAGAGCTTTTCAATAGCTTCCGGCTGATCCCCTGTCGGTTGGTATTCAGATATAAGCTGAAAAGTTGACATACTGCACCCACTTTCTTATAAATAAAATATAAACATATGATAATCATTCTTAATTACTAAGTTATTATAACATATGTTTTTATATTTGAAAACATATGTTTGCAAATTCAAGAATAATTGACTAAACCCAAAAAAAGGTACATAATGATATATAAGAGGTGTTGTAATGAACTGGTTGGAAATTATTAAAATTAAATTTTTTGGTTTTGCTCCAAAACTTATCTGGAGCATCATTCTTTTTGTTGTTGGGCTATGGCTTATTAAGCTTTTAGTAAAATTTATTGACAATTTCTTAAGGAGGGGTAAAGTAGACCAATCCCTCTATTCCTTCGTTATATCTTTTTCTAAAGTTAGTTTAAAAATTATCCTTTTTATTACTGTGGCTGCCACTTTAGGCGTTAAAGAAAGTTCCCTTATTGCAGTCTTAGGGGCTGCAGGTCTCGCAGTGGGACTTGCCCTGCAAGGAAGCCTTTCAAATTTTGCAGGTGGAGTCTTAATTCTAGCCTTTAGACCCTTTAATGTAGGTGATTATATAGAATCTCAAGGTTTTAGTGGTACAGTAAAAGAAATACAAATCCTTTATACTATTCTTTTAACTCCCGATAACAGGAAAATAGTCATTCCTAACGGTGAATTATCAAATCATAGTGTTGTGAATTATTCTTCTTTAAATGAAAGAAGGCTTGATTTTGTTTTTTCCGTAGGATATAAAAATGATATATTAAAAGTAAAGCAAATTCTAGAAAATATAGTTAGGAATCATAATCTAGTTCTTAAGGACCCCCACTGGACTATTGGTGTAGCGGAACTTGGCTCTAGTTCCGTTAATTTTGCGGTAAAAATATGGTGTAAAAGCGAAGATTATTGGATTTTGTTTTATGATTTACAAGAAAAGGTTAAGCTAGAATTAGATAAAGAAAATATTCATATCCCGTACCCCCAAATGGATGTTCATGTCCATAATTGATATTTAAAGGAGAATATATATGCGTTGGGTTAATAAATTAGAAAGGAAATTAGGACATTTTGCAATTCCTAATTTGATGACTTATATAGTAGGCTTGAATGCCATTACCTTTGTTATGGTTTATCTTTTTCAACAAAATTTATATAAATTATTTTTAATTCCTGAGCTGGTACTTAAAGGGGAGATTTGGAGGCTTTTTACATATATATTTATTCCTCCCACTATGTCTCCCCTATGGCTGGCATTTGTATTATATTTTTATTATATGATTGGTTCTTCTCTAGAAAGGGAATGGGGAACCTTTAGGTTTAATATTTTTTACTTAATGGGGATGATTGGAACAACTATCTCTGCATTCATATCTGGGGAGTCTGTTTCTTCAGCCTATGTTAATTTATCTCTTTTCCTTGCCTTTGCCAGAATTTTCCCTGACTATCAACTGCTTATATTCTTTATCCTTCCTGTAAGGATAAAGTACCTAGCGTGGATTAATTGGGCCTTTTTTATAATAACTCTCCTAGCCCCCTTAAATATGATTCCTCTCCCCCATAAACTAACGGCAATTGCTTCTTTGCTTAACTACTTTATGTTCTTTGGCAAAGATATTATAAATAATGCCAAAAACAACCGGCAAGTATATAAGAATAGGAAACAATTTAAGTCTAAAATACCAAAAGATTTTACAATTCATAAATGTAGTGTCTGTGGGGTAACTGAAAGGGATAACCCCGATATTG
The DNA here is from genome assembly GCA_012519205.1 of Candidatus Epulonipiscium sp. Lineage (NCBI taxonomy): Bacteria > Bacillati > Bacillota > Clostridia > Lachnospirales > Lachnospiraceae > Candidatus Epulonipiscium > Candidatus Epulonipiscium sp. The sequence goes on from JAAYQR010000012.1 coordinate 81,232, forward strand.
AATTTAGATACTGTTCTACCTGTGAAGGGGATTATGAATACTGTATGGAACATTTAAAAAATCATAAACATATCAAAAAATAGAAGGCAATGCCTTCTATTTTTTCATCATGTTAAACAATCCTATGCTTTCCATATTCTCTAGTCTATAAACTGTTATCGGCTGATCCATTAGCGGGATAATTCCCAACTCGTTTATTCCCTCAGGATATGCCCTATGCTCTAGATACTTTTTTTCTCCACTTGGGGTAATAATATCAAACCATAAAAAAGTATAATAATTATTTAATACTGCCCTTAGGTGAATATAATCCCTTATTGGGGTTCCATTTATCTTACTTATTATATCCCCTCTTTTTAACCCTATCCTTTCTCCTATGCTCTCTGGCTTTAATTCAAGAATCCTAACCCCTTTATCGGGATACATATATAATGGTTTTGAGAACCTTTCTCTTCTTTGACTTTGAACAATAAGAATTTCATGTAGCAAGGGCATTAGTATAATTCCCATCACTTGCATCCACTGCCTATTAGGAGCAAGTATGGCTGTAAATATAAGTATTAAGCTATACAACATAAGAAGAAGGGAGTTCCTTCTTGATTTTTTTTCGGGACTTGTTGTTACAGCTATATCTCCATACCCTAATACTGCCGCAATGGGGTATATAGAATAAATGAGTATTGTATTTTGATTATCCATTATATTTTTCATAAGGGGCCACCAATCTGGCATTTCTATGGTTCCATTGGGGAGAGAAGTTACTATCTCTATAACTAACAGGGCAAAGGGCAAAGGCCAATATTTCTGCATCATGTATGCTGCAGCAATTTTCCCCTCTTTTTTAATTGCAATAGGGATGCTGTCCTTTGATCCTTCAATAAAGATAAGCCCTGCCTCCATAAGGTGTAATATTCCCACAAGTGCAATAATCCCCGGGATATCCAAATCTATATCGGGCAATTTATATCCTAGAAGCATTTGGCCGTTAAAAACTAAAGTCAAAAAACCCAATATACCGCCAGCATAGGAAAAGCATAAATACCTAAAATTAACTATAGCAAGAAGTATAGATATGGGCAAAAGAAATACCATATATTCCGAAAGATATATAGGAAGACCAATTAGAACTAATACTATACTGGCTCCTATTCCGACCAAAATACCACTTAATACAGATTGCACCATCCTAGCAGATACCTTTTTCTTTACAAAGGATAAGCTTTGTAATTCCAAACTCTCGTTTTTCCTATACATTTTATATATTAAATAAAGTACAATCAAAAACCATGGATGGAAAATCGCTGTTGCTACCTGCTGTAGTATTGTATAAATAACTTTCACCAAATAATGCATATCATTCACCTATTCTGAGGGCTTTATAATTGTTCTTTTAATACCTCTATGGCTTTCTTAAGCTGACTATCTTCATCCTCTTCAAGGGATAACTTAGATCTTAATCCCTCTGGTAGTTCTACTACATAATCAGGCTCTATTCCTATACCCTGTATACATATACCACTAGGAGTATAGTATTTTGAAATAGTAATTTTAATGGCAGAACCATCTCCTATAGGATAAAGGGATTGAACTAATCCTTTTCCAAAGGTAGTAGTTCCTACCAATTTCCCTTTATTATGATCCTTTACAGCCCCTGAAAGAATTTCAGAAGCACTGGCACTATTTTCATTAACCAGCAATACTAGAGGAATTTTTATTTCATTGGCATCGGACATATATGTGTCCCTTTTACCATTTTTATCTTCTGTATAAACGATTAGGCCTTCTGGAATTAGTTGGTCTGCAATCTTTGTAACTACATTGAGTAATCCCCCTGGGTTGTTTCTAAGGTCTATAATCATGGCTTTTTGTTCCTGCTTTTGTAAATCTTTGTAAGCGTCCATAAATTGATTATAGGTTACTTCATCAAAAGATATAATTTGTATATACCCAATACTATTTTCAAGCATCTTATGGGAAACTGTGGGATAATCAATATTTGCTCTAGTAATTTCTGTTTCAAAAGTCTCTAACTCATTTTTCCTATAAATTGTTACTTTTACTTTGGTCCCTGCAGGCCCTTTCATCATAGATACTGCTTCATTTAAATCCTCACCGGTAACCTCAAAATCATTGACTTTAATTATTTTATCCCCAGGCAAGAGCCCTACCTTAGCCCCCGGAGAACCTTCAAATGGTGAAACAACTGTAATTAGTTTATCTGTTTGATCTACAGAAACAACAACACCGATTCCCGCATATCTGCCGGAGGTTTCTATTTGGAAATCCTCAAACTGTCCCTTATCCATATATACTGTGTAAGGATCTCCTACCCCTCCTACAATCCCTCTATACATCCCCTCTTCAAGGGATTCCATATCGATTTTATCTACATAAAATTTGTTTAGATAGGAGATAATCTTGTTTACCTTTTGATTAGTGCCTAGCTTAATGCCTCCTGACATACCCATTACAGTCTTAAATCCTAAAAAGGATATGTTTACAAAAATAATAATAGCCATACCTAAGGCTAAACCATTTAAAAATGTTTTTTTATTTTCCATCCATTGGCACTCCTTTAGTGATTATATTCTCATTGTATTAAAAGCTATCTATTATTATACCATAGATAATTCAATTAAATCATTTAATCAACAAAAAAATAAAGGACAGGGTCCTTTATTTTGAAAAGTATTGCATGGGATTCGTATGATTTCCGTTAATTCTAACCTCAAAGTGGCTATGGTTTCCTGTAGAATTTCCTGTGCTTCCTACCTTTGAAATGACTTGTCCTCTTTTTACTACCTGTCCTACAGATACAACTAACTGAGAATTATGGGCATATAAGGTGCTTACACCACTACCATGATCGATAATTACTGTATAACCGTATCCGTTGATATAACCAGAAGCAATAACCTCGCCATCAGCCGCTGCTAGCACTCCTACACCCTTAGGAGCAGGTATATCTATCCCCGTATGAAATTCTTGTTTTCCGTATATTGGATGCACTCTTCCCCCATAGGTAGAGCTAAGGGTATAATATCCTGGAAGTGGCCATTCGAACTTTTCGCCACTATAAACCCTTTTACTTCTTTTTGTAAGCTCTATAATTTCTTTTTCTAACTGTTTGGAAATTTCCTCTTCCTCTTTAATAAGTTTCATCCAAGTCAATTCATCTTCATCTAATTCCATAAGAGCTATTTCTTTTTCTTCCATGGTTTCTTCTATACTATGTTTTATTCCTAATTGATGTTTTCTAACAAGAGCAACTTCCCCTTGTTTATCTTTTAACTCTTGCTTTTGGTTTTTTATCTTTTCTTCATTTTCTTTCATGTTTTTCATTAACTTTTGGTCGTATTCTACAATTTTTGATATAACGTCTACCCTATTAAGAAAATCAGAAAAGTTCTTAGAATGAAGTAATACCTGCATATATCCAACTTTTTTATTCATATACATATATTTTAATCTATCTTTGAATGCCTCATATTGGATTTCCCTTTCATCTTCTGCTAGTTCTAACTCTTCCTGTTTTTGATTCATTTCAGCTTCTAAAGTTTTTAATTGACTTTCAATATCTTGAAGATATCCCTTTACTTTTTCTAATTCACTATCTAACTCTCCTATATTGTGCATAATGCTTTCTTTTTCTTCCTTAGTCTTCCTTAAACTTTCCTTTGCATTCTTTAAATTGCTCTTTACATCTTCAAGTTTATTTTTTTTATCACTTACAGAATCAGCCCACACGGTAAAAAAAGGAGCACTTCCTAGTATAATAACCATAAGTATAATTAACCCACGTTTGATACCCTTTTCCACAAAAATCCCCCCATTAGTAGAACTAAGCCTTAAGATACCTTCTAATAGATATACTGCTCCCTATAATACCAATACTGATTCCTATAGCTAGCGATACCGGAGACAATACCTGAAAAATTTCTTCTGTCGATCTAAAGCTTAATATATTTTGGATAAGTGTATTTTTTTCATATATAAGTTCTGTGATAAAATTATAAGAAAACCAGAGTATACCAAGAGGTATAACAGCCCCAATAAGACCGATGATAATTCCCTCAATGATAAAAGGCCATCTAATAAACCAATCAGTTGCACCTATATATTTCATGATATTAATTTCACTCTTTCTTACATAGACTGTAAGACGAATAGTATTGTCCATTAACATTATACCTATAAAACCTAGAACGAGAATAAGTACTAAGCTGATAATTCTAATCATATTATTAAAACCAATAAGTATTTTTGTTTCTTCCTCAAGGTACCTAACTTCAATTCCTTCAATCTTAGTTAGCTGTTCAACTACATTTTTTTGGTACCGAATATCTTCTAAAGCAATCTCAAAGGATGGTGGTAAGGGATTATCATTCTCTAATCCTTCTAAAAGCGAAGCATACTCTCCCCATTCTTTTTTCTCTTTATTAAGTGCATCTTCTGGAGAAATATAGACGATATTTTTTATATGTTCAATATTATTTATTTGTTGTTTTAAAGCTTCTGTCTTTTTTTCTGATACATCTTCTGTATAAAAAACTGTGATTCCACCGGTCTCCTCTAAGGTTTCTAGCATATAATCTACATTAACCGCTATGCAGTAGAATATTCCTACAATCATTAAACAAGAAGCAATAGTTCCCATAGATGCAAGGGACATTAATCTATTCCTCCAAATCCCTCTTAAACCTTGACCTGCAAAATATTTAATAGTTCTAATCTTCATCATTGTATCCGCCCTTTTGCAAATCTCGAATTAGTACGCCTTCTTTTATCTCTATTACTCTTTTTTTCATCTTATCTACAATATCTTTTTCATGGGTCGCAATGACTACGGTGGTCCCCCTATGGTTAATATCCTTTAGCAATTTCATGATCTCCCATGAGGTTCCGGGATCTAGATTCCCCGTAGGCTCATCGGCTAAAAGTATCGGCGGGTTATTTATGATTGCCCTAGCTAGGGCCGTCCTTTGTTGCTCACCACCGGATAATTGGCCGGGATATACCCTTGCTTTTTTAGCTAGACCAACCATGGATAAAACCATCGGGACATTTCTCCTTATTTCCTTAGGAGTTGCTTCTACTATCTGCATGGCAAAGGCAACATTTTCATAAACGGTTTTGTTAGGGAGTAGTCTAAAATCCTGAAATACAACCCCCATTTCTCTACGCAAATAAGGGATGCGGTTTTTTCTTAATTTGTTTACTTCTTTTCCATGAATAATAATTTCTCCCTGGCTTGGTTCTGTTTCCTTTAGCAGCAATTTTAATAAGGTTGATTTCCCCGAACCACTATTACCTATTATGAAGGCAAATTCACCTTTATCAATAGAAAGTGAGACATCTTTAAGAGCCTCAGTGCCATTTGGATAAGTTTTTGTTACATTCTGTAATCTAATCAAGTTACTCCCCCCCAACGAGGCATAAAATCTATTCTATTTTACATTATTTTTCCTTTGTCTTCAATATATATTAAGCCCTAATTACATAATTTTAATATGATTCTCTCTCCATATATTTCATGTATTTACTAACCATTAATGTTATTTTAAATGTAATCGCATCTTCAAAATTCCTTAAATCTAGTCCGGTCATCTTCTGTAGCTTATCTAATCTATATACTAGGGTATTCCTATGAATATACAGCTGTCTCGATGTTTCTGAAACATTTAAACTGTTTTCAAAAAACTTGTTAACGGTTGCTAGGGTTTCCCCATCAAATTCATCCATGGTTCTTCCATGAAGTACTTCTTTAACATACATATTGCAAAGGGGAACTGGTAGTTGGTAAATTAGACGACCAATCCCCAAGCTATCATAACTTACTATACGTTTTTCACTATAGAATATTTTCCCTACCTCTAATGCCATCTTAGCCTCTTTATAAGATCTCGATACATCTTTCAAATCCTCAACCACAGTTCCAACCGCAACAGAAATGCTGCTCATCGCCTCACTACTTATGGTATCAAAAATCATTCTTGCAATCTTTTCTTTACCCTCTAGGACCTCTTTTTCATTTATTTCTTTTACTAAAATAATACTTTTCTCATCTACCGCTGTGACAAAGTCCTTTGATTTAGAGGGAAAAATACTTCTTACTATTTCTACAAAGTTCATATCCTTATCAGGTTTTGTCTCAATCAAGTATACAACTCTTGTAAGATTATTATCTATATGGAGTTTCTTAGCTCTACTATAAATATCAACTAAAAGTAAATTATCCAGAAGAAGATTCTTAATAAAATTATCCTTATCATATCTCTCTTTATATGCAACTAGAAGGTTTTGGATTTGAAAGGCAGCTATCTTGCCTATCCTATATATATCCTCATCCTCTCCCCTAGCTGACACAACGTATTCCGTTGAATTTTCATCAAATACTTTGAAATAATGGTATCCTTGAATCATTTGACTTTCTGCTTGCGAATTGATAAAATCTTCTACAGTGGATTTGTAAAGCCCCATTTGGTTTTCTTCCGTAGATGCTACTACTTTAGCATCTGTATCCATAACACAAAAGTTTTTTCTAGTGATTGCCTTTAATCCATCAATTGTACTTTGTAAAATTTGATTTGATATCATAATACTAACACTCCTAAATGTTTTTTCAATAGGTACGGTTATATCCCCTCTATCCTATATTATAGTATCTTAACAAAAAAATAAAGAGAAAATACACAAATCGTGTATTTTCTCTTCTTTTTATTTAGAATAAATTAATTTGTAATGGTTGCTTCTGTATCTTTGTCAAAAACATGGATATGGTTAATATCTAGAGCAATTTTGATTGTATCTCCTGGTTTTGCCTTTGATTTAGGATCAACACGTGCTGTCATATTCTGCCCATTAGATACCATGTACAAATATACTTCGGCTCCAAGCATCTCAGTTACTTCTACATTAGCATTAATAATACTTTCAGGAGAAGATGCAAGGAAAGCATCATCATCATGAAGGTTTTCTGGACGGATACCCATTATTACATCTTTTCCTATATAGCCACCTTCTATAAGCTTTTTAGCCTTATCTTGAGGAAGTTTGATTTCTTCGTTTCCAAAGGAAAGAACAACACTATCCCCACGCTTAGCAGCTTTTACTTCAATCATATTCATTTGAGGAGATCCAATAAATCCAGCAACGAATAAGTTGTTTGGTTTTGAGTAAAGGTTACTTGGGGAATCAACTTGTTGAATAATTCCGTCTTTTAGCACAACGATTCTTGTTCCTAAGGTCATAGCCTCTGTTTGGTCATGGGTAACATAGATAAATGTTGTTTGAAGTCTTTGATGAAGTTTAGATATTTCTGTTCTCATTTGTACCCTTAACTTTGCGTCAAGGTTAGAAAGTGGTTCGTCCATTAAGAATATTTTTGGTTCACGAACAATCGCACGTCCCATGGCAACCCTTTGTCTTTGTCCCCCGGACAATGCCTTTGGCTTCCTATCTAATAAATGATCAATATCAAGAACTTTTGCTGCTTCTCGAACACGTTTGTCTATTTCAGCCTTGGGTGTCTTACGAAGTTTTAATCCAAATGCCATATTATCATATACAGTCATATGAGGATATAAAGCATAGTTTTGGAATACCATCGCAATATCTCTGTCCTTTGGTGCAACGTCATTACATAATTTGTCACCAATCCAAAGGTCCCCTGAGGTGATTTCTTCAAGACCTGCAATCATACGAAGAGTCGTAGATTTGCCGCATCCTGATGGACCAACAAAAATAATAAACTCTTTATCCGCTATATCTAAGCTAAAATCTTTTACTGCAACGAAACCGTTAGGATACTTTTTATAAATATTTTTCAGTTTCAATTCAGCCATTAAATTTGCCCCCTTATTAAATAAGTATTACACTAATAGAGTTTCTAAGATTAATATACTATATTTCAATAAGTTGTACCATTGCTCTTTTTAACAAATCACCCAAAATAGATTTGTTAATTTTGTATATGTGCTTGTCTTATTAAAGCAATTTTAGTTATTATTCTACATTGTTTTACAACGGCTTACTGGACTTTTTGGTGTTAGTATATAACTATGGACACGGAAAGTTGAACATTCTATAATATAACAAAGGAGTGTTCAATCATGGCAAAAAAGCAAAAATCCTATACACCAGAATTCAAGCAGCAGATTGTAGACCT
>JAAYQR010000013.1 GCA_012519205.1 Candidatus Epulonipiscium sp.
ATCGAAATCATCTTCTTTGATATTATCTATGTAAATTCGTTTAGAATAAATTATATTCTTTAACATATTTTTCACCTTGAGCATTCGTTATAATTCCTTGCTGCTGATTATAGCATATAATAAAGTTTATGGCATAAGACCATAAACTTTTAGCTTTGACTAGTATGTTCTATATCGTCTTCCTTATTTTCTAAATCCGGACTTAGTTCCTCAGAAGCCTCCATATCATAAGCCGTCCTATGCTGATATCTGGCTTCTGTGTTATTTGCCGCCGAAATCGCCATAGACATTACTAGAACACCTAGAGCAGAACCAATAAAAATACCAATAATTATTCCTGACCAAAACATAAAAGCCCCTCTTTCTATTTTTATATTTTTAGGGTATGCTTTTATTAAGTATTTCATTCAAACAGTTTTTACATTTTACAATTATGTTTTTTAAAATAGTATGTTTTCTAAAAAACATTTAAAAAATCTAGCTATTTACAGCTAGATTTTTATTAATAATCGTATTCCCTTAGTTTTCCCTCAGCTAGTAACCCGTTAAAATCCATTTGTCTCATAGCCTCATAGGCAACAATAGCTACTGAATTTGATAAGTTTAAAGATCGGGCCTCACTAATCATTGGTATCCTAATGCTAGTATCAGAATAATCTTTTAAGATAGTCTCCGGAATACCGGCAGTTTCTTTCCCAAATATTATAAAACAATCCTTAGTATATTTTACATCGGTATATTTATGCTTAGCTTTTGTTGTAGCCATGAAATACAACCCATCAGGATATTTTAATTTAAAATCCTCAAAACTGTCATGATAATGAATGTCTAATAAGCTCCAGTAATCTAGACCTGCTCTTTTTAAATATTTATCTTCAATAGAAAAACCTAATGGTTTGATAAGATGTAAACTAGCTCCAATGGCGGCACAGGTTCTGGCAATGTTCCCTGTGTTTTGGGGAATTTCAGGCTCTAAAAGAACAATATTCACAGTCATCACTCATTCTTTTTATTCTCCTGTATGGCAACATCGATTTCAAATGTATCTCCTTCACTTAACTGAAGGGGAATACAAATGGTCTGCATTTTAGATGTAGAAATTTGTAAATTGCTTCCCATTAATAAGGAAGGTGGTGTAATATCGACTGAGATCCCGTTATTATAAAATAGTGTCGCTGTGTTTCCTAAAATCATATTTGTCAATTCTGAAATAGCACTTTTTGCCATCTCATCCATCTCAGTAACTTCCATCCCCATCATCATCTTAGAAGCAATCGAGCAAGCAGTTTTTGTACCTAAACTAAAAATCACCTGCCCCTTTATCTCCCCAGTAAGCCCAATAATGATTGCGATTGTATCTCCAGGATAAGGAGATTTTTTTAGGTATATTTTACCAAGCTTTGTCTCTTCATTGCATACATCCCTTAGAATAGATTGCGTTCCTTGAATGAAAGGATTAATTAAGTCAACATTAATGGCCATTAAGTACCCCCACCTTTTTTATAATAAAGTAAATTATCAAGATATCATTTTCTTATTTATTTTAGCATATTAGATTTTTAATTACAATGTAATAGGCAAAATTTATATATTTTTTATTACCCTAAATCTTCTGACACAACATATGGGTTGTCACTTGACTTAATATGAAAAATCCATTATTATTATTATATAAAAATTGTTATTAATAAGGTGGTTTTTTCTATGAAAGAACTTTCTCAGCTTTTAAAGCAAAAAAACTTAAAGGTGACCCCCCAGAGATTGGCTATTTTTCAAATGCTATCCAAATCCGTAGAGCATCCTTGTGCAGAAACTATTTATAAGGCTTTAGAGAGTACACATCCTACGATGAGTCTAGCAACCGTATACAAAACCTTAGATGCCCTAAAAAAAGCCCATCTCATACAGGAATTAAATGTAGGTGAGGACTCTTTTAGATATGATGCTAGGGTACAGTCTCATCCCCATTTGATTTGTGTTGAGTGCAATGAAGTGCATGATATGCATTCGATTTATTTGGATGATATCCGCTCTAGAGTTGAAGATACTACAAACTTTAAACTAGTAGATGAAAAAATTTATTTTTATGGCTTTTGCCCAAGTTGCCAGGAAAATGATATCAATAAAAAAGAACTTCAATAATTTGAAGTTCTTTTTTATTGATATTGTTGCATAAATAGCTCAATTCTTTTTAGTGCTTCTTTTATATTTTCAATGGAATAGGCATAAGAACATCTAATAAATCCTTCTCCACTTTCCCCAAAGGCTGTTCCTGGGACAACGGCTACCTTTTGTTCGTACAAAAGTTTTGTGCAAAATTCCTCAGCGGTTAGTCCCGTTTTTTGTATTGAAGGAAAAACATAAAATGCCCCTAAGGGTTCAAAGCAATCCATTCCCATATTCCTAAAGCCATTAACCATTATCTTTCTTCTCCTGTTAAATGATGCTTTCATTTGGGCTACATCATTATCTCCATTTTTTAGGGCTTCTATCCCTGCATATTGACTAATGGTTGGAGCACACATAATGGCATATTGGTGAATCTTTGTCATTTCAGCAATCAAATCCTTCGGTCCTGCGGCATATCCCATTCTCCATCCTGTCATTGCATAAGCTTTAGAGAATCCGTTAATCACCAAAGTATTTTCATACATTCCCGGCAACATAGCAATGGATACATGTTCTTTATCATAGGTCAATTCAGCATATATCTCATCCGAAATAACTAGAATATCCCTTTTTCTTAACACTTCTGCTATCTTTTCTAAATCACTTTTTTCCATAATCCCACCGGTTGGATTATTAGGATAGGGGAGAATCAATACTTTTGTTTTATCAGTAATATGTTCTTCTAATTGCTCCGGGGTTAACCGAAATTCATTTTCAGCCTTTGTGGTAATTACAACAGGATTTCCCCCTGCCATAATTGCACAAGGCTTATATGAAACATAAGAAGGTTCAGGGATTAACACCTCATCCCCTGGGTTTAACAATGCCCTAAGTGCTAAGTCAATTGCCTCACTGGCACCAACTGTCACTAAAATTTGTGTATTAGGGTTATATGTTATATTAAATCTCCTAGACAGGTATGTACTTATTTCACATCTTAACTCCATTAGACCTGAATTAGAAGTGTATATGGTTTTTCCCTTTTCTAAAGAATATATCCCCTCTTCTCGGATATGCCAGGGAGTATCAAAATCCGGTTCCCCTACCCCCAAGGATATAACATCTTTCATTTCATTTGCCACGTCAAAGAATTTCCTAATACCCGAAGGTGGAAGCTCCCTAACCTTAGTCGCAATCATTTCTTTCTTCATGGAGAGACAACCATCCTTTCATCCTTACGGGGTCCTTCAAAAGGAATACCATGTTCTTTATATTTTTTAAGCACAAAGTGAGTACCCGTACTTAATACCGATTCAAGGGGGGCTAATTTTTGTGCAACAAATAAAGCCACTTCTTTCATGGTCCTTCCTTCTATAATAACTGTTAAATCAAATCCACCAGACATCAGATATACTGCTTTAACTTCATTAAAACGATAAATTCTTTCAGCTATTTTATCAAACCCCTCCCCTCTTTGGGGGGTAACTTTAACTTCAATCAGAGCTGTAACCAAATCCTTATTAGTCTTATCCCAATTAATTAAGGTATTATAGCCGCAAATAATTTGCTTTTTTTCCATTTCCTCTATTTCTTTTTCTATCTTTTCCTTGGATGAATTAAGCATAATAGCAATATCTCCGGTGTTCAACCTACTGTTTTTTTCCAAAATCTCTAAGATATCTTCCTTCATAGCAACCTCCACCACCCTAAACCTCTTAGGTATTTATTTACTTTTTTGATAGTCCATATCCTCTTTATAATTTCTAAAGGAACAAACTTGGTTTCTGCCCTGGGATTTTGCCTCATACATCCCCCAATCGGCTTTGTTAATCAAATCTTCCTCCGTATGACCGTCTACCCCATATTCTGATATCCCAATACTCACGGTGACATTTCTATCTACCCGAAGTTGTTCTTGAAGGGGATAGTTTTCTATACTTTTTCGTATTCTTTCTGCTGTAACATAGCCTGCCCTGTATTCCGTTTCAGGAAGTACAACAACAAACTCTTCTCCACCATACCTAGAAACCAAATCAATTTTGCGGATGGTTTTTTTGGCGACTTGATGGATAATCTTAAGAACTTCATCCCCTATCTTATGTCCATAAGTATCATTAAAAGATTTAAAATTATCTATATCAAAAAACAGTACACAAAACCTTTTGTTATGTCTTCTAGATCTTTCTATTTCTTTTTTCAGAAAATCCTTTAAATATCTTCTTGTTTTTGCTCCGGTTAAGGGATCTGTATTTGCTTTTCTTTTAACAGAATTGTATAAAACTGCTGTTGTTAGTGCAGTTCCTCCCTGCCCCACAAGAAGGGAAATAAACTGCCCAATTTCAGATTGTATTTGTTCGTCTGCCGCAATAATTAAAAATCCCCCTTCTTTCATACTGCACATTATTTTAAACATATACAGATGTTTTTTATTAGAATTAAGGGTTATAACTTTCATATTGTAGATGTTAACCAAATCAATCATATAAAAGGGCTGATAAGAACCAACAACATGTTTATAGTCTTTCATACATTTAATTTTCTTTATTTCATCGCCCATAGTTACTGTAGCATATCCGATAGGTTCATTTTCCTCTCGATATTTTTTAAACTCGCTGTATTTATATATATATCCTTCCCCTTCACGTTTTGAATATAGTAAGACTGCGCAATCATCGCTATCTGCCATTACAGAAATATTTTTAAGTAGTATTTTTATGATTTCATTTTGGGAAAGACTCCCGTTTAGGGCAGCACTAATCTTATTAATATGTATCAAGTTGTCAATACTTTTCTTTGAATGCTCCAGATAAAATTTTTCTAATTCCTTCTGCTCCATAATTTTATCGTAATCTCGGAGAATATGCCAAAATATAGATAAATTAAATACGAGTATAATACTCCAAAAAATCCCCCTTACCTCCCACATCTCGGGGTAGTACCTAACTCCTAGGATAAACTCATAAGTCCAAATATTTAAAAACAGGATTGCATTTGCCAGTAATGAAGCCAATGTGCTTCGATATCGTATCAGCATAATAACTTGCAAGATAATAAATGCGAATTCCATGGGCAATTCACATACCTCTAAAACAATGGTTGCCCCCCAAAAAATTGCTACTATATCAAATAATGATACTACTATAATGATTGTATCGATATTTTTATCGTGTTTGCATAATCTCACTGCTATATAGGTACTAAGGGTATACACTACACCAAATACCAAAAAAATCAATAGCCTATTAATCATTTGTGTGCTGTTGCTACTTGATATATTCAAATTCATAGGTATCAAAAAGAAGAGAAACAATAATGCCACCCATCGAAAGCCTATTAAAATATTTTCTATTCTCTTTCTTTCATCAATTTCCATAAGCGTTCCCACCCCGCACGCATTATATAATAACTTTATAAAGTTCATCCGCTTCAGGTTGTTCTAAGGGTGTCAAAGTGCCTTTTTGTATGCATATTCTATCCTTGTGAGTAATCCTGCCTATGATTTTTGCCTGAATATTTTGTTTCTTAAACTGTTCGATAAGTTTTCCCCCCTCAAATGCGGTCATAATCATACAGCCACTAGAAATTAACTTATACGGAGAAATATTAAAATAGTCACATATCTTTATCGTTTCTTCCCTTACAGGTATCTTATCTAAATATACCTCTACACCAACAACAGAGCATTCGGCAATTTCCCAAATAGCACCGAATATCCCCCCCTCTGTTGCATCATGCATGGAAGTGACCCCGAACTCAGCAGCAATTTTCCCCTCTTGAACTACGGATAAAAAATTGCTGAATCCTTGGGCTCTGCACAAAAAATCTTCTGGAAACTCTTTTCTTAATTCTTCTTTGCAATCTTTGGCTAAAATTGCCGTTCCTTCCAAGCCTGCCCATTTTGTCATAATTAAGTCTTGCCCAATCTTAGCATTTTTTGTCAAAATTAACTTGCTTTTATCCACCTTTCCAACTACTGTTGCAGAAATAATAGGTTTATTAACTGCATTGCTTATTTCCGTATGGCCTCCTATTATCTCTACATTTATTTCATTTGCTGCTTTTTCTGCATCCTTCATTATTTCATGTAGTTCTTCTTTAGATGCGGTTTCCGGTAGTATAACGGTTAACAATACTCCTATGGGTTCTCCCCCACTAGATGCAATGTCATTACATGAAACATGAATAGCCAGATAACCCGCATCCTTATCAGCTCCGGTAATGGGGTCTGTTGAAACAAGAAAAACTTCATTATGCCCTAATTTTATGGCAGAACAATCTTCTCCTATATTCGGCCTTAAAATAATTTCGTCCCTTTTGTTCTTTATAGTATCAAACACCAGTTCTTTTAATATAGCCGGTGCAACTTTGCCAATTTTCACTATTATAACCTCTCTCGGAATTTACATCTATTCTATAAGTTATTCAATATAGTAACCATGTAGACGGTTTAATTATACTATAATCAGAAAATAATTCAAATTACTTTTGCCCGTTTTCTTTTTTTAGTTTTTCTTTTACCAATTGCCATTGTTCTCTAGTTAAATTCATAATTCTTTCTGAAGCTCCCCTAATATTTAGTACCTTAGAAAACCACATTGCTGCTTCTTCATAATTACCTAAGCGAAAATATAATTCTCCAATCAAATAACGTACTGTCGGTTCATCCATATTTTCTAAAGGAAACCTTTCCTTAGAAAAAGCCTCTAAATATTTTTCCAAAGCGTATCTTAGAAATTGCTCTTCGTTTTTTTCTTGTTCCATAAATCTATATATCCATGCAATTCTCAAACACAATCCCGCTACTTCGCTGGCCTTGGCTCTACTGATTTGAGCACTGATTAATGCAAGTTTGAAATTGCTTATTGCAGTTTCATAATCTATTACTTTTTCCGTTTCTCTTGCAACCCATTTAGGAGTTATGAATTGCTCAATCAGTTTCCCCCTCTTAAATGAGATATCTGAAAATGTACTTTTTTGGGCCGCATATCCACATAATTGACAAATCCAAATGTCATAAAGCAAGGGATTAATATCCTTATAGGTTATACAAAAGTCAGTATCCCTACTTTTTACACTGTATGCTTTTTGTTTGGCTGCAAATACCTTAAACTCATTTTCACATATCGGGCATTGCACTGTTTTCTCGTAAATATATTCTTCTAGGTTCATCATACATCACTCTCCGACGTAAATAACTTTAATCGATGCCAAAGCGTACCTTAGGTCTTTTTAGGCGTTATCTTTCTATTTGTGTTTACAAGTAAAACTCTGCACGTTTTTTATAAAGATAAATAAAACACCTCCTAATATACCGTTATTATATATTATTTTTAAAGGTTTTACAATAATTATGAAGGGAACAAATATATGCAATAGAATTATATTATTATTCTATTAGCCTGTTATAAAATTATTATAGATTTAACTAGTATTTTTGAAGTGACTTTTCTTAAATAGGCTTTATACTGTAAGTAAAAAAGAGCCTCACATTTAATCCTTGTGTGCTCTTTTTTATTTTATTTTATAATAATGGGGGCATTGGAAGCTTCTAAATCCAGCTTTACTTTTCTTGTGGCTAAGGTATAATTTTGGGTCTTTCCCTTGACATAATTTTTCTCGTTTTCTTCGTATTCCAAAGTGGGTATATCAACTTGTATTCCATTTAAGGATGTATTTGCTTCTAGGGAATATCCTATCCTAATGTCCTTTGATAGTTCTATCTCTATCTTTCCATTGGAGGTCTCTGCCCTTAGCTCATAGATATCTGATTTTTCAGGTTCAACTATTCCAGGGCCTATAAAAATATTTGAATTAGTTGTGAGTAATTTTGTCTTTACAATATCGTACTGTTTTACTTCAATAGTTGCATTACTGGTATCTGCTTCCACATATTGACCTGTTATATTTCCTAGGGTGATTTTTCCATTAGTAGTTTCTAAGTGAATTTCTTCTGCCTTAAATCCATCAATACATATATTGCCGTTTACGGAATTAACATAAAGATTTTTAAATAATTCTTCCGGAACATATGCCTCTATAGATACCTTACTGAAATATGCTTCGTTATAATTTAAATAAAATGTATCTCCTAACTCTAATAATTCAATATTGTTTCCTTCGTTTTTAGTAATATACTTAACCTTTGCAGTAATTTTATCTCCATTATAGCCTTTTATGTAGACTACTCCATTTTTACCGTTAAATTTTAATTGAGCATTCTTTTTATTCCCCACGTATAATTCCAGTGTTTTTTCCTTCTCACCGCCATAAGAATCTGAAAAGGACTTTGATATTTTATCTGCAATATAATTGGTTTTATCAATTAAGGTCTGGGTAATCTTTTGTAATTTAGGCTCTAAATCTTTAGAAAGTACTTCTATCTTTTTACCGAGATCCCTTGAAAATGAATCTGAACTTTTACTATTTTCCCATTGGTTGTTTGCAGTGGGGGTTTTTGTTTCCTGTTTTTTATCATCTTTATTTTTTAGGGCATTTAATAATTCAGAAGCTTCCGCTGCAGTTATTTTTCCTTGTTCTAACATTTTCAAAATGGTCATTTTTTCTTCATTCATAATCTTTTCTCCTTTAATAATTCTTTATATATCTTTATATACGATTGTTTATTTGTTTTGTTTATTAAAGGGCAGTGTAAAATAAAAGATTGAGCCTTCTTCATACTTGCTTTCAAACCAAATTTCTCCTCCTATTCTAGTAATTAGTTCCTTTGTTATTGTCATTCCTAAACCGCTCCCCTTTGTTTCTATACTGCTTTGTTTATTGCTTATTTGGGTAAATCTATCAAAGACTTTGTCATAATCTTTTTCTTTAATCCCTATCCCCGTATCTTTTATAGCAAAAACTACTCTTTCATTTTGTAAATCACTACGTGCGGTTATTGTAATGCTTCCTTTATTTGTAAACTTAGCTGCATTTCCAATGATATTATAAAGTATTTGTTGAATTCTTATTTCGTCACCAATAATTTTAGGGATTTTGCCATCATAATCGTAGCTTATATTTATATTTTTATCTCCTATTAAAGATCTTAATGTCATAACTCCATTTAATACTATTTCATATAAATCAATCTCTTCTTGCTCTAAATCTATTTTTCCCGATTCTATTTTGGATAGGTCTAATATGTCATTAATTAACTTAAGAAGGTACTTGCCGCTGCTATGAATATTGTTTAAATCACTTAAATCTTGACCAGAAATACTATTTTCTAGGTTTGATACAAGCAATTCGGAAAAACCAATAATAGTGTTTAAAGGAGTTTTTAGTTCATGGGAGATATTAGCAAAAAACATGGACTTTAGACGATCCAGTTCCATTAGTTTTTTATTACTTTCCTCTAGTCTACTTTTAGTTAATCTTAATTCATCATTTACATATTTTGAATTTTGATATGCAAGGGAAACTTCCTTATACAATTTAAGAGTATGGATAGAGACTGCCCCCTGTCTGCAGAGTATTTCTAACATCTTTTGTTCGTCAATATCAAATGAATGGGCATATCTAAAATGAAGGCTTAAGACCCCTACGACCTTATCATTTACTTCTATAGGACACGAGATTTGTGAATAATCCCGGAGCCTGTTTTTTTCTTCAACAATCTTTATATATGTTATTTTTTCTTCTTTTACTTTATTAATCAAATCCCAGTGGATTGGATGGGTTGCTTCCGTATATATTTCCCTTGTATAGTCAGATATTGTTACGACCTCAGTATTCCTATGATTGGTAACCAAAGAACAATAATCTTGCTGAAGCAAGGAGGATGTTTTTACTAAGATTTCATTACATAGCATATCATAAGAATCTAGGTTTAATATGGGCCTAGCCAAGGTTTCAAAAGCCTGCTGAAATTTTTTCATGGATATATCTGTAAGCTGGTTAATGACATAATCAAAAAATATGGTAATGTATTTTTGTCTAGCTTGCTCTATTATTTTGGCTCTACTAACTACTTCTAAAATAGAATACTTTAAAAGATTAATTCTATCTTGTATTTCATGGACTTTAGCTCCTCTTAAGCTGTGTTTTTGAACTATATGAAGCACCAAATCTTTAATCATTTTCTTGCTTTTATCCGACGGGTTTAAATAAGTGTCTCTTTCATTATCGATAAAATATCCCAGGGCTATTAAAACATTTCTTATGGTGGTAAGAGGTTCCTCGATGATTCTTCTTTGCTGACCCACATATTTGCGATTCATTATGTTTTTTTCCCAACCAAACAAAATTTCATCCATATGATTTTCGCATAAATGAATAAAATTACTCATCTTATCACCCCTTACTCCAAATAATTATCTTTTTCTTTTTCTTTTTTGATTTAACAAGGCAGCACTTGTACTGCTCACTTTCCCATTATCCTTTTTGCTTATTTTTCTATCCACCTTATCTTTTTTATCTTTTTTAACTTTTTGCTTCTTATCTTTCTGTTTTCCGCCTTCTACCTTTATCCTCCCAGATAATTTCAATCCATCTGTGATCTTAATTATAAGTTCTTCTATTTTATTACTGATGAAACTTATTCTTCGAAATGCTATATCAAATATCAGCAATAGAAGCCCTAATAGGATTAGAAATCCATCGATATCCCTTTCTCCATAAACATCCATTTGTATTTCTGCAAAAACATCTTTTGCCTCCTTTAAGACCCTGCCTCCAGTTAGCCTTGCAATTTGGTCTAATAATACCGTTTCCTTTTTCATTTTATTGATATCATATTCTGAAGAATAAGGGATATTCATTCCGGTATAAATGGTTTCTGTTTCTCCAAATCTATTGATTTGAAAGTTAAGCATGTAGACCCCTATATTGTTTCCCTTAAAACTTCCCGTATAAGAACCTGGAGCAGTTGCTTTTAAATCCAATATCTTTTCTTCCATATCAGGCCCATAAATATTAACTGTTACCTCTGCATCTGATTGGATATTAGGAATTTTCGCCGTTACCTCAATATTTTCCCCTACCAATCTTCCCTCTGCTACTATATTCTCACTTATTGGCTTTCTAAGAACCCAGGAAACCATATTTCTTATCACCTGGATACCGGAATCTGAAGCTAGCCAGTCTAAACTCCATTGATTATCCACATCCGAAGTCCAAGCAACAGTCTTGCCAAGTCCATATCTCCATGTGGATAAGATAGGATCCTCCTTGGGGCTGCTTAAAATTACCTCTGCACGATTTTTAGGAGTCGTTGCAACATATCCCTGTAATTTAGGCAGAGTCTCCACTCCTTCCAAAATAGGGGAGAGCCTGGTTACGATAGGATAAAACTCTTCGTCATTAAGATAGGTTTTCCCTGCTGTCATTGTTTCCTCTATAAATATTTTGGGCAAATCGGAAAATTCATCGGTATAATAATATCTTCCTCTACCGTCTTGCGCCAACCTTCTTAAGAGAGTAATATCAGAGGAAGGGCCTACAGCGACGGTAGATAAGGTTATATTGTTTTCTGCCATCTTACTTATTAAATCGTCATATCCTGTTTTTTCAGCCTGACCATCTGTAAGCAAGATAATATGTTTTATTTTAGTATCTGCATTATATATAATCTCGTATGCTTTTCTAAGTGCAGGTATGATACTGGTGCCGCCTCCTGAAGATATGCTTGCAATATCTTCTTGAATCTTTTCTAGATTTTTCTCCACATTCTGTAATCTTACAATTTCCTGGGGCTGGTCATCAAAAGATAAGACCCCAACCTTATCAAAAGGATTAAGTACTTCCACTGCACGGATGGCAGCCTCCTTTGCCAATTCTAACTTTGAAATGCCATATCGAGCCTCTTCCATACTTCCTGACCTATCTGTAACAATCATAAGCCCCATATCGGGAATATTTCTCTTATCCTTCAATTCCATATTAACAGGCAGTATTGTTTCTAGGGGGGTGTCAAAGTAATTTCCAAGGGCATAAGCATCTTCTCCACCGGTTACAATAAGCCCTCCACCTATATGTTTTATATAAGATTCTAGATTGTTTAAGAATCTTTCGTCTAAATCATCTGCTTTAATATTGGCAATAATAACCCCATCGTACTTAGATAGGGTATCTGCTTCTATAGGAACATTATGGGGCTCAATACTTTTTACTTCAATAAGGGAATTTTTTAAGATTTCTCTGATTTCTGCACCACTATTGTTTTTTTCTACTAGAAGTACATGGGGTATATCTTCTATATAGGTATATCCAAAAGCAGAATTGTTTTCAGCAATTGTATCTATCTCTGGCTCTAATTCAGCATGATAAATCCTCGCTCCGCCTTCTTTTGCCATCCCTAAAAAAACAAAACGGTTTTGTCCCTTCCTCACTTTTACATTTTGTGATTGTATCAAGTCTTTCCCATCGTATATCTTTAGCATTCCCCCAGTATCCACTAGGCTGTCCACAGATACAAGGATATCAAATTCCTGGTTTTTCCTTAAGTATTTTGGTATGATTATTTCGGTTACTTGTACCTCCCTAGTGCTGGTGTTTTCTATTGGAAGTACATCTATTTTTATGTTTTTTTCTGCTAAAATCTTGGCTTGACTAAGTGCATTTTCCATATTTTCCTGACCATCTGAAATAAGCACAATACGTTTTTTTGATTCCTCCGGAATTAAAGTGGAGGATAGTTTTATTCCCTGGGAGATATTGGTATACCTTGGATTGATAACAGATTCAAATTCCACAAAATTCGGTTCAAGAAGTGGGGGAGCTTCCACCCCTGCATTTGCCCCAAAAACCACTATTCCAACCTCGTCCTTTTTCCCCTTATGGGTAATAGCTTTTTTTATGAATTCTTCTACCTTTTTCACGGAAACTTTCGCACTATCGGATAGGTCCACTGTAAAAATTGTAGTTGTTTTATCCACTGTATCTTTCACTGTAAGCCCCGATAAAGAAAGACATATAAACAAAATTATAAGACATCGTAAAAATATAAGAAATGTCTTTTTGTAGGCTGAAATATTCAAATTCCTTCCCATAAGGATTACAAAGAGAAACAAAATAGGGATTAAAAACAAATATCCCCAACTTGTAAAATTAAAGGCCACTAATATACACCCACCATTCTATTCCAACAAAAATCAACACCAATAACAAAATGCTGTTTTTTATATTTTTGTTTCCTTCATCTACTATATCATTCTTTGTTACATCCACCTCCAAAACATCCTTTAGCTGAGTTATGCCCTCTCCAATAGGTGGATTAACTGCAAAGGAATGAAAGATGCTACTTGTTTCCCTCTTCTGCTCTAGTATATAAATCCCTATCTCATCGGTGTCCCCATAGGGCTGTATGGGAAAAGGCGGGGCCAATTGCTCTACCATACCTTTTGGCTTTAGCACCTTTACTTCCATAACATCAGGGGATAATTGAAATTCTATGGTATCTCCTGCTGTAATTTTATCAAGATTATAAATCTTTTGAGGTATATACCATTGTATTGTATTATACATGAAAATAGGAAATTCTTTTTTTAATGGCAAATCTGTTTGATGCAAGTCAAATCCGCAGATAATAATTTTTTGGTTATTTTGTTCTCCTGCTATAATTAAGGGAGTATCTTGGGTACTTATAACTGCCTCTGCCCAGTTGGGCATTAACATTTTTCTTGTTTTAGCAATATCAAAATCCATTCGTTTAATGAATTCTAAAAGCCGGCCCTCTGAGGATATAATTGCCCCTACTTCAATATCCCCTTCAACATGAACCAGGGGATTATCTTTTGGTGGATTAAATATTAATATATGTCCATCCTGCGGAAGTGTGGCAGGTATTATTCCATCGAATATGTAAAGATGATATCCTTCTAGACTCTCTGTGCTTTCTATGTTTTTTTTGTATAATTCTACTTGTGGCAAAATAGACAACATATGTTCTAAAAACATATTTTGTTCCGTGGCTAATAAAACTTTTTCCCTTGTTTCTTCATGAACAACATCATACATAGTATTGTCAATTTGTAAAATATCTTTTGAATCTATCTCGGCTTTTAGTATATGTACATCCCTTGAAACACCGCTAAAGAAAACATTTTTCTCTTCATTGGGTAATATTTCAACCTTCTTTATATCGATTAGTTCTTCATCTCCATAAAGGGAAACCGGAATATTTTTTGCTTTATTACTAAAATTTTTAACTTTAACTAAAACTGCTATTTGTTTATCTTCTATTGAATGGGACAATAAAGTAATTCCGCAGTTATCGGTTGCTTGCCCCAATTTTATATAGTTAATGTCTAAACCCTTCATAGGAAGATTATTATCAGAAAACAAATACACCTTTCCATTCTTTTGCTTATACAATGTCCTAACTAGTTCTATCGTACTTTCTTTATCGGCCCTACTGTTTAATACTTTTATGTCTTTAATCTTATTTGTTATTAGATGTTTGTCTGTGGATTGATTGATTAGTATATGGGGATTCTTACCCATAACTACAACCGATATTATGGCATTTGGTTCCATGGTTTTAATCAGTTGATACATTTTTTCCTTTGCTTTTTCAAAGCGGTTAGGTTCTTCATCCTCAGCCTGCATATCCACAGACTGATCAAGAATTAAGATGTAATTTCCAGATTTATTAACTTCACCTGCTATATAGGGTTTTGATAAAGCTAGAATAAGAAGTGCTGCTATTATTAATTGAATAAAAAGCAAGATATTCTTTTTAAGTTTTTGCCAGGGATTATATACTTCTTGACTACTTAGGGCCTGTTCCCATAAAAAAAGACTTGGGACCTCTATCTCTTCGTATTTTTGCCTTAAAATATACATTAATATAATGATAGGTATTAAAAGAAACCCCAAAAACCCCCAGGGATTATAAAAATTCATATTTGCACCTCTTTTAATTAATATGCTACACGAAGTCGCCTATTTATTCTAATGAAGAAAAGTATTCTTCTACTAAATCTTTAATGCCATAGGGAATGCTATCGTCTCCTAAAAATTTGATGGCATTCTTTTTATACTCATGATATACCTCTTGGTATGGGATAGACTCTCCCCTTTTCCCAATCGTTTTTTCATCTTTTTGATGGATAGTGCCTGTTTCATTTTTTTCCCCATCTACCTGTGCTTTATAATCCTGTTTATCTGTTGCTTCTCTCTTATAAATATTTTCATTGGGAATATGTCCCTGGCCCTGGCCTTGACCTTGGCCTTGACTTTGTCCTTGGCTTTGTCCTTGGCCTTTACCTTGTCCTTGGCCTTCTCCCTTACCATCCTCTGGATTTCCATTTTGGTTGTATTCCTGGGATTCTTGTTGAATATCGTCACCTTGAGAACTGTTGGAGATATATTTTCTAATTTTATCTATTGATTCCCTTAACTCTTTATTTTCCAAAGCAAGATTTTCTAATTCCCTAGATAAATTCTCATACTCCTTCTGCAAATCATTAAGATTTCCACTATTTAATGCTTCTTCATAATCCATAAGGGCCTGTTTTAGGGATGGATTGTTTTCTAAATCTTTAGCTGCTTGCTTTAATCCATTTGCCAGTTGATGAATTTGTTCCTCATTGAAATTTTTGATTTCTTTATTTAATTTTTCAAGGGCCCTTTTGATTTCTTCAATATTCCCTTGCTGCAGTTTATCCCCTAATTCTCTTGTTGATTCATGTTTTGATAGATTTTCTCCTACCTTATTTAATTCCCTTTGGACTGAGTCCTTGGAAATTTTTTTTAATTCTTTTGTGGCTTTTTGGTTTGTTCTTATAATATCTTCTTCGTTTTTGACTTTCTTTAAATTAGATTTTAGCTTTTCAAGTTCTTCATTAAGCATTTTTACCTGTTTAGGGGTTAACTTTGTATCTTTTTTCAAGTTCTCTTGTATTTTTTCCACTTTCTTTGTTTCTTCTATAATCCTCTGTTTTACTTCTAACTCATACTTTAATCTGTCTTTTACGGGACTAGGTACAAAACCCGTAAGAATTACACCGATTATCATTATTCCTAATATCTTTATTTTTTTCCTTGGAAATAAGATAGGATAGTTTTTTCTAAAATTTGAGTTTTGGGCATGGCAAATAGCGTCCTCAACCATAATCCTTTCCATGGGGCCTAAAGAATTCCCTCCTGTTTGAAATATTTCAAAAGCAGTGATAAATCTTTCTTTAAACCCTAAACTATCCCCTTTTTCTGCCACATCTTCAATATTAGGAATTCTAAATAAGAGGGCTATGGAGCCTGTTATTAATAAAAGAAAAAGTATAAACAAAAGCTTTGCAGGTATATTTTGAATCAAAATAAATTTTGACACTATGATAATACCCATACCTACTCCCATAGATACAATAGTAGAAATAAACATAAAATGAATCCATTTTTCTAAAATCATTTTTATCCTTAAAGGTCTCAATGCCTTATATAAATCCTTCAAATTCCTCACCTGCTTTTAGAATTTCGTTTTCCCATTACCGGTTGAATTCTAATAACACTTAAAAAAAGTAAAATAATAGTTATAACCCCGTCAAATATTAGGTTAACTAGCCAGGGCGCAATATTTAGGCTACTGGGATTATTGTATACGCTAAATATTTCCCCTATAATATCAAATCCTAGTTGTTCCTGTACAATTGATAAAAAGCCTACAAAGGGGTTAGCCCCCATAATCAAAAGAGACTCCCCGTAGCTTAATCTTGTGCTTCTAATTATATAAGAATACTGTTGAAAAACAGCCCAGGTTATAACCGTTGCAATAGTCAGGGTGAGGACAAATAGATAAGCGATAACCGTAGAGGTTGTAGTCTTCTTAAAATAGGTTGAACAAAATATCCCGACACTTCCTATCATTATAGCCGTAGCTATAAAAAATAAAAATAAGATTACAATATTACCTAAAGAAACCCCTCCGAACATAAAAACAATGCTAAATATAGGGGTGGATGCTAAGATAAGTAAAATAATTTGGCTAATTGATGACATGAGCTTACCAATTATAATAGAAAATGGAGATTGTTTGGTGATTAGTAAAAGATCTAGGGTCTGCCTTTCCCTTTCCCCACTTATGCTACCTGAAGTTAGGGCGGGGACCAATAAAACTATTAGTCCCAATTGACATCCTGCTATAAGAGAATAAACCGTTAAGGCCTCTCGGGGATCAAAACCATTAGTGTGGGATGCAACATTACTTATTAATAAAATCATCCCTCCAAAACCTGCTAATATCAATAAGTATATTATTAATAATGTTGGGGCCTTCCAAGTTCTAAGTTTTGTTTTTAGTTCACGTCGAAGCACAGGGTTAATCATTATCTTATTCCCCTCCCTTGGTAATCTTCATAAAGATGTCTTCTAAATTTCCTTCTTTTTCACCGAATAAGATAACAGGGACATCTTTTTGTACAATTTGTTTTAGAAGCATAAAGAGCTTATTGTCATCGCCATCAAATTCAAATTCTACTTCCTCCGCCTTTTGTGTAATTTCTTGAATATCAGGCTGTTCTTTTAAAATAACTATTAATTCTTCTATTTTTCCCGATGTTTTTATCTTGATATATCTTTTTTGTGATATTTCTTTCATTATATCGGCTACACTACCAAGGGCTACAATTTTTCCCCTCTCAATAATGCCAATAATATTACATAACTCAGCTAACTCAGGTAGTATATGTGAGCTTATGATTATAGTTTTACCTAAGGTCTTTAATTGTTTTAGCACTTCCTTCATTTCTACCCTTGCCCTAGGGTCCAGACCAGAGGCAGGTTCATCTAAAATAAGTATGTCAGGGTCATGAACCAAACTCCTTGCAAGGCATAATCTTTGCTTCATTCCTCTAGATAAGGTATCTACATAGGCATTTTTCTTATGGGACAAATCAACAAGCTCTAATAAATTATCGATGATGCCTGTTCTTTCACTATAAGGAACTTTATACATTCCTGCATAAAAATCCATATATTCGTCTACCTTTAAATTATCATATACTCCGAAAAAATCTGGCATATATCCTATACTTTCCCTGAGCTTTCTTGGATGGGCTGTGACATCAATCCCCTTAATGAACACTTTACCTGATGTAGAATTTAAAAGTCCTGCCATAATACGCATGGTAGTTGTTTTACCTGCCCCATTGGGACCTACAAACCCAAATATTTCACCGTCACTAATAGAAAGAGATAAATCATCTACTGCAGTAAACTTTCCATATTGTTTAACTAAATTTACTATTTCAAGCATTAGTATTTATCTCCTTTCATACGAAATTTAGGTATTTCAACATTTTCACCCTTTTGGTTATCTATAGAAATATCAAGACCTATTTGTATAGTTCCTTCCATACTTATATAACTTGAGGTGTCTTCTTTATAGGTTAAACTACTTAATTCTTCCCATGCTCCAGTTTTATAATTATAAATTTGGGCGCTGTCTACATTTGGGCTTTTATTAAACTGTATTTGAAATTCATTTAGATTAATATCTGTGTCTGTAGTAAATACTATATCCAGCCTTCCACTGCCATGCATATAAATGGATTGGTCATAATCATCTATATAAAATCCGGCATTAGATGTAATATAGGGTTTTATAAAGCCATATGGGATTTCGATATTTTCCATTTTAGAATAATCCAAACCCAAAGGAATAGTAAATAGATTTTGTGAATAACCATTTATTTCATCACCGTTGACTTCTATATCCTTTAAAAAGGGTTTTTCACTAAATCCATAGAGCATAATAGGGGTATTGGCATCCGTTTCACCTAAAAACATTCCTGATATATTTTGTAATGCTACTGGCTGGGGAATGGTATACCCCTTAGTATCATAGTAATCATTATAATTTTGGAAAATTTGCCTTCTTTGAACTATCCTTTGAATTTCCTCTTTTGATAATTTTTTACCCCAAACCTCTTCAAGATTTTTGGTATCATAAGTCCGCCCAAAAATACTATCTACGGCTTGATATCTATTTTGTGGTTTAGAAACTATTTCTTTTTCAATAGTAGCTATTTCATTGTTTTTAATTGTATCTATAAAATAATAATTATTGCCTGCAACCAATATACAGGTTTCAAGAGCAAATCCCATCTTGTTTTCAATGGTACCTACTAATTTATTATCTTTAAAAACCAAGGAGGAAGTAATTGGGCCTTCAAATTCTATACTTTGACTTCCTATAATGGAATTCATTGTCCAGCTTTGTTGATTGTAAAAAGTGAACTGGTCTTTTTCTCCTGTTTGTATCTTTGCGGAAATTACTTCCTTCTTCTTGGTACCGTCTCCCCTGTCATATCCATAATGATTAGAACCATTCATCATTCCTACTTTTGCTTTTATATCCCTATCCAATGTGATTTTTGCTTCTCCTGTATTAGGAATAAAAATACCCAAGGTATGATCAATTGTTCCTAAGGTTTCCCCGGGATTTATAGTCACTAATCCAATACTACTGGATATGGGATAACGAAACGAAGTTTTAGAACTTAATAAATAAATAACAGTAGAAAATCCAATTGCAATAATAGGAATAATCAACCATCCATACTCCCTTTTATCCTTAGTTTTTAATATCAAGTATAATATTGGTCCTGCAACAAATATGTAAATCAATAGCAATATCGTAACAAATATTAATAAACCATTTTGCTGAGGATGAGGAAATAACCTCAATGTATATGGATTAAAGTATGTATATTTTCTTTGATATGTTCCGTTTATATCCCCTGTTTGAAAGAAAGTAGGAATATAATTCATATACAATTCGGTGAGCATATATCTGTTGCCATCCCATTGGGCCATAGGGTTTAAACCTAAGTCAAAATGATGGATGACAATACTTCCTTGTCCCTTTCTAACTAAAGTGCTAATAGGCTTTCCTTCTGAAAACAAAATTCCTTCGCCATCGTTTATGTTTAAGTCAGCTACCTCAAGGGGAATGGTGGGCTCAAATTTCACCCCACTAAGTACCTCCATATATTCAAAATCACTAACCTTATAAGTTCCTTGATGGGTAGCATTAATGATATTTGAATCAATACCTTTTAAAACCTTAGAAGCATTAATTCCCGTTCCTAGAATAAGCATACCCCCATTGTGTATCCATCTACTAATTGCTTCATTTTGCTCTCTATTTAGTCTTGTTGTATCATAGTTATTGATAACAATGACTTCAAAGTTTTCAAGGATACCCAAATCCTCAGGAAATGAATAATCTTCTAATTCTATAAAGCGATTTCCGATTATTTTAGTTCGCGTAGAATCAATTCCTAAGTTCTTTATGTAGTTTATACTTTCGGTATCCTCCGATAATACCCCCAAAAACCCTTCTTCCGGACTAAAAGGTGTGGCAAAAATTTTTTTCTGTGATACTTCTTTATTTCCTGATACAAGGACAACCTCAAAGTTCCTTTGCATATTGATAGTGTCAATGTTCATACTGACCCTTTTAGTGGCTCCCTCAGGGATTTTGATTTCCCTAGAATAGATTATATAATCAAGAGTATTACCATAATCTTGTTTTAATATTTTTAGTTGAATCTCCCCATCAAAATCCTTTGTATTATTGGTGATTTCTACATTTATAGGGGTTGTTCCCCCTATTTTGTATTTGTTATTAAACCCGATTTCCCCTTTGATATCAAAGCCATCTCTTTCTGCCCCCGATGCGAAAAATGGAAGGAATGCACCTAAAATAAGGGAGGCAATAAGCAAAAGAGCAAGAATAGCTGCTATTTTTTTATATCGTTTTTTCCACTTTTGTCCATGAAACATATATATCCTCCTCAATATGAGATTTAAAGAACCTCTATATTAAACGTAATTTTTTCTATTTTGTTTCACATTTTTCGATAAAAATAATGTCTTTTTCTATACAGGTTTTAAGATCAATCTTTCTTGAAAAAACACCTTTATCAAACTCAATGTATGCAATGCCATCCTGTAGTTTTTGGATTTTTCCCCTTCCATATTTACTATGGATAATAGTAGT
This sequence comes from Candidatus Epulonipiscium sp., assembly GCA_012519205.1. Lineage (NCBI taxonomy): Bacteria > Bacillati > Bacillota > Clostridia > Lachnospirales > Lachnospiraceae > Candidatus Epulonipiscium > Candidatus Epulonipiscium sp. The sequence continues at coordinate 21,050 of JAAYQR010000013.1, forward strand.
TCCTATACTAAATTCATTCACCGAAGTCTTCAAACCCATTTCTTCTATAAAACGAGAGGGCTTTACCTCTTCCTCGTAACGTTTCTTTATTATAGAAATTGTAAGATGGCTCTTTGCCCTTGTTAATCCCACATAAAAAAGTCTTCGTTCTTCTTCTAGCTCACTTAGGGAACTGCTCTTGTTATGGGGGATAATCCCTTCAACTGCACCGGCTATGCAAACTGCCTCAAACTCTAACCCTTTTGCCCCATGCATAGTTGATAAGGTCACTGCATTTTTCCCTTCTATTTTTTTCTTTTTCCCTTCTTTAATTTCTTCTTTGATAGTCTGAATATGGCTGAGCATGTCTTTATAATCATCAAAATACTTAGAACCTTCTACTATTTCTTCCAATATTTCCTTTAAACCTTTTACCCCGATATTTCTATACTGGGCGTATTGATAAATATAACCATCATAGTCAATATTTTTTCTTATATAGGCAATGGCCTCCTTTGGGTTCTTTCTCCCCAACCTCGCCAGATGGTATTTAAGTTCTTCTAATTTTTCAAGTTGCCACGGCTGTATATTGGGAAATCTATATAACTTTTCAAATAAACTGCCACCTTTTTTTTCGCCTCAAAGATAATTCCCTTGCTTATATATCTTTTAGGTTTATTTATAATCCGTTCTAGGCTTTCATTATCTCTTATGTCTTTAGATAGTTTTATATAGGATATTAAGTCCTTGGCAATCCAATGGTCATATACATTAGGAATTTCATCTCTTAGATAAAAAGGGATGTTTAAGTCCATCATAATATCCACTAAAGCCCTCGCTTGTATATTTGTCCTAAATATAATGGCTATTTCTAAAAGGTCTATCCCCTTCTTGATACAATCATTTATCCATTTTGCAATATTAAGGGCTTCTTCTTCGCCATCTTCTGAGTTAATAAATAAAGGTTTTTCTCCAACTCCATTGATAGTTTCTATTTGCTTTTTATACCTTTTTTTATTATTTAAAATAACCTTATTGCTGCTACCTACAATCTCTTTAGTGGAGCGATAATTAATGTTTAGAATTATTCTTCCTGTATTTTCAAAGTCCTGTGGAAAATGAAGCAAAAACTCTGGCCTTGCACCCCTAAATTTATAAATACTCTGGTCATCATCACCCACAATAAATAAATTGTTATTAGGTAAACTTAAAAGCTTTATAATTTCATATTGAACCCTGTTAATATCTTGGAATTCATCAATTAAAATATATGAATATCTTCTTCTCCATAAATCCAGTATTTTTTCATTGGTTATAAGCAAAATATAACATTGATAGAGCATGTCATCAAAATCAATTTTTTCATTTCTTTTTTTATAGTTTTCGTAATGGGTAATCACCTTCCTAAACTGCTCTGAGGGCAAGACCATGGAATTATAATAAGTCAAATCAATTAAGTCATTTTTAATAAGACTGATTTCATTTTGTAGTTCCCCTAGAAATTCCTGCTCATCTTCGTATTCAATTTCAAGCTCTTCTACTATTTTTTTTAATATAAACCTTTTTTCATCTTCCCTTAGAACCTGCTCTACTAAGTAACCACACGCACTTCTTATAATTCTAAAAAAAACAGAATGGAATGTGCCAAAAGTTATATTTTTGCCCCTAGGGTTTTCGTCTTTAAACATCTTAGCAAATCTTAATTTCATTTCATCTGCTGCAACCTTTGTGAAAGTAATAACTAATATGCTTCTAGAATCAATACCATAATAATTTAATAATCCATTGGCGATTGGAGATTTTGAATCCTCTTTGATTTTACCAATGTTATCCTGGGTTATACCCGGTGGCACCTTCTTTGTATTATAACTTAGTCCATAAGTTATAAGATAATGAAGCCTGTGCATAATAACATGGGTTTTGCCAGAGCCTGGACCTGCAATAACCATTTGTGGTCCTTCCCCACTTAAAACAGCCCTTCTTTGGTTATGATTTAGATGTTTATATTGACTTTCTATAATTTCATTTCTAACTTTTATAAATTCTTCTGTTAAATTTCTCGCTCCCATAATTTCTCCTATATTTTGTACAATTCTTTACTATTAATTATATCATATCTGCAAATATCACCATGCTTAAATTATAAAAGGCACCAAGAAAGCCAATTTATATCCTATGTTTTTTCATAAATATCTCCTCCAATTATCGATATTATATCATATAAATCTTTCCTTTCAGTATTCTTACGTTTTTTTTCCTTATAGTTCCTTTGTTTATGGACTTTTTGGAAAAAATAAACTATAATATATTATATCAATTTACAATGCATCTGTTTTAAAAGGAAGGTTTTTTATGAAAATACCCTTTTTCCTCAGTCTTTTTATAATATTTCTCGTATTCTTTAATATTAAAATAAAAAAGTCTAATAGGGATGCGGAAGACTCAAAAAAGAAGTTTCTAGAAAAAGAGAGACAATCAATGTTCGTAAGAAAAAAATCCCTTGAAAATCTAGACTATATTAATATATCTCTTGAGGGGCTCCCTTTAATAAATGAAAAAGAGCTATCTACCTATGCCCAAAAACAAGCATATCACTATCAAGAGATGGCCCTTCAGCTCATCCTAAAACCTATGCTTGATTTAAGCAGCACTAGCAATACGGATCTAAAGCTTCAATACGGTCCTGCTAATTTAGAGGCATTGATTTCTTATGAACAAAATTATCTTCTCCTTCTTAAGACCATGCTTAATTGGGGCAAATTTCTATCTGAAGCAAATAAAATCGAAGATTCTATAAAAGTATTAGAAAAAGGCATCGAAATTGGTTCGGATTTAAGCCAAAACTATATACTACTATCAGAGTTGTATCATAAAACCCATCAAAAGCATAAATTAATTCAACTAAAAGAAGTAGCATATAAGAATTTCAGTCAAAATGTAATGTTTAAAAAAGTAATTCAACATATTGACAATATATTAGAATAGGAGCATTTCCATGAATATTGGGATTTTTACTGATACTTATTTTCCACAGGTAAATGGGGTTGTCACATCCATCAGGACTCTTGAAAGGGAACTAAACAAACGGGGACATAAAGTATATATCTTTACTGTTTCCCATCCTAATTCAAAAAGAGTCCTTCCTAGGGTTTTTAGACTTCCTAGCACCCCTTTTGTTTTACTCCCTTCCCATAGGGTAGGGATTTTGTATTCTTCCAGGGCAGTAGGGATTGTAAAACAAATCCACTTAGATGTTATCCATACCCAAACGGAGTTTTCCCTTGGGCTATTTGGAAAAATGATTTCCAAAAAATTGGACATCCCCATGGTACATACCTATCATACCATGTATGAGGACTATGTTCATTATGTCTCTAGGGGTAAATTAACCCAGTTCACCCCTAAAATGGCTCGCTCTTTAAGTAGAATCTTCTGCAATAGATGTGATAAGGTTGTTGCCCCAACGAATAAGGTAAGGGACTTGCTTTTTGAGTATGGTGTTAAAAAACCTATAGAGGTCATTCCTACAGGCATTAATTTAGAGCCCTTTAGAAAGGAAAACTTTGATAAAATTGAAATACAAGGACTTAAAAATGAATATGGATTAAAAGAATCGGATCCTGTTATTTTATTTATAGGGCGGATTGCCAAAGAAAAGAGTATTGATGTAGTGATTCATGAAATGCCTACTCTTCTTAAAAAACTTCCTAATGCAAAATTTATGGTTGTAGGGGATGGCCCTATGAAAAAAGAATTAGAAAAGCTGTGTAAAACTCTAAATATTGAAAAATCCGTAATTTTTGCTGGGGAACAACCCTGGGATACCATCGGTAAATTCTATCAGCTAGGAGACGTATTCATAAGCGCCTCAGTTACCGAAACCCAAGGACTTACCTTTGCTGAGGCAATGGCTGCTAAAATTCCCGTAGTAGCAAAACAAGATAAAAGTCTTGAAGGAATTATAGAGGATAAAGTAAATGGAAGGCTATTTACCCAAAATGATGAGCTCTCATCAATATTATTTGAATTGTTAACGGATAAGCCCCTTCGTGAAAACCTAGCACAAAATGCAATCAAAACTGTCGAACCCTTTTCCTCTGATTATTTTGGGGAAAGATTAGAACAGGTTTATCAATCGCTTTTAAAAAAATAAACAATTAAAAATAGCGTGCATTATGCACGCTATTTTGTCATAGTTGATTTGTATTTTGCCACATTTATTAGATGTTCGTCATAGGTTTCTGCAAAATGATGCTGCCGACTCCCATAGGCACTCACAACATAATAATAATATGAATGGGATATAGGATTAAGTGCTGCTTGTATAGATTCATTCTTCGGAACACAAATAGGTGTTGGTGGGAGTCCTTCTACAATATATGTATTATATGGAGATTGCACCTTCAGATCTTCATAAGATAATCTGGATTTATGTTCCCCTAAGGCATAAATCACCGTGGCATCGATTTGCAGCTTCATATTATTGCTCAATCTATTATAGATTACCCCTGCAATCATAGGTCTTTCACTATCTTCTGCTGCTTCTTTTTCTATCATAGATGCAATGGTTATAATTTCTATGGGGCTTTTATCTATGTCTTTATATTTCCTATAATCGGTTTTTATCCATTCTTTATAGGGCCCCGTCAAAATAGCAATTGTTTCTTTTGGGGAGCTTGGGGCTGGGAGACTGTATTCCCCTTCGAACACAATCCCTTCCAAACTAATGTTGTTATTTTCCATATAAATAAATAATTCATCTTCAGGTACAACTTGAGCATCCTCTAGTTTTTTTGCGATATTCCCTACTTTATCCCCTGGATTCACTTTAATTTTTATTTCTTTTCTTATTTCGTTATCTTTTGCATTTTTCTCATCGGGCATTACAATAACTTTAAAAGTTTGAACTGCGGCAGGTTCATTTTTAAATACTGCTATTTGATAAACTTGATAAACCGTTACCCAGCCAAAACTTGCCCCTATAATAGAAAGGCCAAGCATTATCCACAAATAGTAATTTATTGCCCATTGTTTTAAATTTCTCATTGTTCCCCCTAAAATAATCTCTTTTGATATATTTATAGCTTTCAAATCCTAATAATATAATTCTCCATTTGTCTAATTTTTCCTTTTATTTGTTTCTAATCTCTACAATACCCATAAAAAAAAGGAAACAACCAAACATTCTGCGTAATATTAAGGACTCTAAGCAAATGGCGGTACAAGAACCAATGATTGCTCCAAATATCCCACCTCCTATTAATAATAAAAGTAATTCTTTTTTGACCCTTTTATTTTTAATATGAATGATAAGGGCAGCTATTGCAGTTGGGATAAAATATATGAGGTTAATGCCTTGAGCAGCATGTTGTGACATGCCCATAAAAATAGTTAAGGATGGTATCAAAACCGTACCCCCGCCAATCCCCATTCCACTAATAAGTCCGGATAATAAGCCAATAATAATCAAAATCATCCTATTATCATCCTTATGGAAGCGGCTATCATAAATAATCCAAATATCCTATGAAGCCATTTTGATGATATTCTACTTAAAAGTTTTGCCCCTAAAATCCCCCCAATTATTCCCCCTATAGCTACATATAAAAGTGACTTCCACTGAATAGCTTGGGATCTTGAATACACAAAAGTGCTTATAATAGATAAGGGTAAAATCACTGCAATGGCAGTTGCATGGGATTCATGCTCTTTGACTTTCAGTATCCTTTGCATAGCAGGAACAACGATGGTCCCGCCACCTGCCCCGAAAAGGCCATTGACTATACCTGTTACTAAACCTACAGCGATAATTTTATACTTATTTTTATTCAAAGGGTTTCCTCCTAGGTCCTTGCTTTTAAGATTTATCTGTGATTGCCGATATCCTATCCTCTAAGCCATAAAGGCAGAAAGGAAGAAGAAAACAGTTCATACATTTTGGTCTTCTAGCTGTGCATATGGCTCTACCATGGGCAATAATTTGGGTATTGTATCTAATCCAATGGTCTTTAGGTAGTATTTCCATTAAATCAAATTCTATTTTTGTCGGGTCTGTATTGTCGGTGAGCCCAAGTCTATGTGAAACCCTTTTTACATGGGTATCAACAACAATACTAGGAATACCATATATATTTCCCAAGATTACATTGGCAGTTTTTCTGCCTACCCCTGCTAACTTAACCAATTTGTCAATCTCATTTGGAACTTCTCCATGGTATTTTTCTAGTAGCTCCCTAGTACAAAGTATAATATTTCTTGCCTTATTCCTATAAAATCCTGTGGAATGTATATCTTTCTCCAATTCTCTTATATCTGCTTCGGCAAAATCTAGAACCGATTGATATTTCCTAAACAAATCCTTTGTAACTATGTTTACTCTATCATCCGTACACTGGGCACTGAGTATTGTTGCAATAAGGAGTTGCCAAGGTGTTTCATAGTTTAGATAGCATTTAATATCTTTGGGGTAGTATTCGTCTAAAAGATTTAAAATGTTTTTTGATTTAATTTTTATATCCATCTAGCCACCTCATATATCTGGGAAATATTTGAATTAAATTACCATTATTTCCTAGGAAATAGTATCATTATTTGGGAAATAATGTTCATTATATAATTACTTTGTAAAAGGCTGAATGTCCTAAAATATTATCTTTTAGGTAGTAATCAAACAGAATAGCTGTAGGTTTCTTCCCTATATCTGCTAAATCCCCACCGGTTTCAATACTTTTAATCCATCCTGTAAAATCTATGGGAAATACCTCTAAATGAACCCTACGGCTTATATCTTTTGGAGAATAGCCTACTAATTTAGGAAGATACTCCCTAATGTTTCCTTCATTTCGATAAAACTCTCTTATTCTTGTCTTATAATCATCATAACTAGAAGACATCCAGCTAGGAAATCTTTTGACCTTTTCAATCAGGTACATATCAAATTTCAGCAGTTCCTTAAAAATTTCTTCATTATATCCCACTGACTTTATAAAAAACTCAAGCAAAATTGTGTATAAATCCGTTTTATTATGCTGGATATGATGAAAACCCAGCCTTTCCCAGTGTTTTGCCAAGGCTTCGTAGAAATCAAAAGGTGTATCAAAAAATCTAATAATATAACTTATACTGTAATAAAACCGTTGTGAATTGTAATATATCTCAAGCATTTCTTCTATCATCTTCAGTCTTAGCATTTCCTCATAATTTAATTCTTTTGTAAACAATATTTCATAAGGAGCCTTGTTTTTGTGCTTCAAACCGTATTCATTTTCCTTATTTTTCATTTCTGTTCCTTTTAACACTTTTAAAAATCCTAATTGAATCTTTTCAGGGAGTAAATAGTATACTTCATTAAAAGATTGTCTAAAAGAATTGTAATCTTCCCCAGGAAGTCCGGCAATTAAGTCTAAATGTTGATGGATATTCTTATTTTTCTTAATCTTTTTTACCGCCCATTTTAATTTATTAAAATCCATTTTTCTGTCGATTATCCCTAGGACATGTTCATTGGTTGATTGGACTCCTATTTCAAACTGGAATAAACCGGGCCTAGCTTTACTCAAAAAATCAATCGTCTTCTCATCTAAGATATCCGCTGAGATTTCAAAATGAAAGTTTGTTTTGCCATTGTCATTGTTAATTAAGAACTGCCATATGGCTAAAGCATGGCTTTTACTACAGTTAAATGTCCTATCTACAAATTTAACTTGTTTAACCTTGGCATCTAGAAATTTTCTTAAATCAAAGTACACCCTTTCAAGGGATAAAAACCTGACCCCTGTTTCCCTTGATGATAAGCAGTATTGGCATCGATAGGGACATCCTCTGGTACTTTCATAATATAAAATTTGGTTTTTCATCTTGTCAAAATCTTTATAAACAAAGGGTAGCTCATCCAAACTTACAGATTTTCTTTTTTTGGTTTTAACTATTTCTCCATCTAATCGATATATTATTCCATCTATTTCATCAAGGGATTTTCCCTTATTCGTAAAATAGCCTATCAATTCATTAAAAGTTTTTTCTCCTTCTCCATAGACAATAATATCTATTTCTTTGTGATTTTTCATTTGGACTATTCCGTCATAGGATACCTCTGGACCTCCTAGAATAATAGTCACAGCCGGAAGTATCCTCTTAATACTTTTAATCAAGTCCATTGTTTTTTCTATATTCCATATATAACAGGAAAACCCCAATATATCCGGTCTAAGCTTATATATTTCTCTTAATATATAGTCCTCTTGGTGATTGATTGTATATTCAGCAATTTTAATATCATCCTTATGGCTTGTACAATAAGCCTTAATACTTCTAAGGGCTAAGGAGGTATGTAGATATTTAGCATTTAATGTAGATAATATAATATTCATATAGATTCTCCAATCTTCCTGTTTTCCCTATTATATAACAAATCCTTAAACGGGAAAAGCGTGCAAAATTGCACGCCCTATAATCCAAATGCCTAATTGGATTAATCTATTCATGAATGATTACCATAGTCCCTTGGGGGATATTCTCATAAAACCATTTAGCATCTTCCTCTAAAAATCTTATGCACCCATGACTGGCGGGTTTGCCTATCTTCCTGAGCTCAGAATCTATAATATTCCAACGCTTATCCCGGGGTATACCATGAAATAGATATTGATCAAGAAATCTTACCCAATATGTTGCCCCCTCATTAAAACGCTCAGAGAAAAAATTGGGACCCCTGTCTTGAATATAAAAAGTGCCCAAAAGAGTTGGCTGATCAGGACGTCCCCCAGATGCAGGCATTCTTCTTATTATTTTCTTTCCTTTATGAATAAATACTTCGTGCTTTTCTTTTAATACTACCTCTACCCATACTATATCATCCTCTAAGGGCATGGTCGTAAACTTAAGTATGTAGGGGTCAGTTTTTTCTCCATGCTTTGAAACCCCCTGTATACTGATTTCGTACTCCTGCTCGGGATCTAATATGGTATGGGGGAGAAATTCCAATTTATCTTCCTTTACCTTTACTTTTTGCTGTACTCCATCAATGGTTACAATGGCTTGTGACAGTTCTTCATCTGCCTGTGCTGTGATTCTAGGATAAAGGGCAATCCATAATCCCGATTGTTTTGGGGTGGTTTTTATGATTTTTGGTTTAGATGTTGTACGTATTTGTTTTTTAAAATCCTCTTTTGTAGCATAACCACATTGGGACTTCATTCCTTTTTTTAGTAAAATTAAATAATTGGCCTCATTTTTCATCCTTTCCTTGGGGTATAGGTTCCACCGACTGTAATCTATATAATTACCCCTGCTTTCAATTTTCTCTGGCTTCAATTCAAATTCTATATCTGATTGTATGTATTTATTAATATTTTTAGGGTCCATGGGAGTATTAAATTGCAATATTAAAGGGCCTTCTGTAGGAATATTATTTTCATTTTCTATCTTTAAAAGCTTAGGCTCTGCTTGAAATTGGATAGCCACCGATGCAGACTTATGGAAAATAGGAATACTTGATTTTGCCCCCTTTATTGTAAAAAATACTTTTTGTCCTTTTAAATTGCCTATTTCTTTTAGCTTAACTTTTAAAACATTAGAGCTCTCCCATTTTAAATCGCATTGAAAGTTAGAATTAGGTGTAAAAGATTTTATCTTTATATTCTTTTCCATACCAAATTGATTCATGGGAATTAAAAAATTAATTCTAATGGTTGCAATATCCTCATTAACATCTACAAGGACCAGGTTATATCGTTGAAAAAATAATAAAATACCTGCCAAAATGAGTATCACCAAAAATATATTGATGTGTTTTCTTAAATCAGCGACAAAAACCATTCCTAGACCTCCTATAGATTGTTCATAACTACATCTATTAATTTATTTATATGTCCATGGCAAATTATATAGTACAAGAGAAAAAACACAAAAAACCACCGTATTAGAAACTTCTAATACGGTGGTTTTTAAATGCGAAAAGTAGACAAACAGGCGCCAGAAAATAAAAAAGCGCGAGACGGGATTCGAACCCGCGACCCTCGCCTTGGCAAGGCGATGCTCTACCACTGAGCCACTCGCGCGTATCTTGGAGCGGGTGATGGGAATCGAACCCACGTACCCAGCTTGGAAGGCTGGTGTTCTACCATTGAACTACACCCGCACAGTGCCCAGAGCCGGAATCGAACCAGCGACACGAGGATTTTCAGTCCTCTGCTCTACCGACTGAGCTATCTGGGCAATTATGTATATGCCGGAGACCGGAATCGAACCGGTACGGTCTTTAAGGACCGCAGGATTTTAAGTCCTGTGCGTCTGCCAATTCCGCCACTCCGGCAAATCAATAGGCAACAATACATTTAAAATATGGAGGGAGAAGGATTCGAACCTTCGAAGTCGCTGACAACAGATTTACAGTCTGCCCCCTTTGGCCACTCGGGAACCCCTCCAAAAAATATATATAAAATAATGTATGATGACCCCAGACAGGCGTCTTTTAACTTCCTGCCTTTTACTTTTTAACTTACATCCTTAGAAAGGAGGTGATCCAGCCGCACCTTCCGATACGGCTACCTTGTTACGACTTCACCCCAGTCATCGACTTCACCTTCGACGGCTCCATCCTTACGGTTTGGCCACCGGCTTCGGGTGCTTC